>DNXA01000002.1:205-1069 GCA_003506065.1 Actinomycetota bacterium | reverse complement strand
GCCCCGACTCGATCTCCCCAGGTCTGCAACTGCTCAGCGGCGGCGGCCCTGAACGTGTCGGCTGCTCCGAGCAGCACCGTCTGCTCCTGCGCAATGAGCAAGCGAGCCAATTTGCCTGTGGTCGTGGTCTTGCCCGTGCCGTTGACCCCAACGACCAGAACAACAGCAGGGCGTCCGGGAACCTTGGTCGCCAAAGAGCGATCAAGTGCAGGATTCACCAGCTCGAGCAGACCCTCGCGCAGGAGTTGGGTCAGCCGCTCCATGCCGCGCCCGCCTTCGACCTGCACATCACGTTTGAGTTTTGCGATCAGTTCGGTTGTGGGACCGATGCCCAGGTCTGCGGCGAGGAGAGTCTCTTCAATCTCGTCCCATGTATCTGCATCGAGTTGATCACGACTCAGAAGGGCGAGCAGCCCCTTGCCGATTGCAGAGTTCGAGCCGGCAAGGCGGGCTCGCAATCGCTGCATGCGGCCGATCGCGGAATCTGGAATCTCAAAGCCGAAGGACTCCAGCTCCTCGCTGGGAATCGGCTCCTCATAGACCAGCTCAGTCCACGATGTCGCTTCTCCGGGCAGCGCTCCGCTATCCGCGATGGGGATTGGCTCATCGGCCTCAATTGGACCTCGACCAAAAGTTTGGAGCTCCTCGGCCTCCTCGCGTGATCGGCGAGTGAAGACCGCATAGACCAGCGCAACCACCACCAGCAGGACGACGAGGATGCTGAGCCCGACCCACAGTTGCGTATTCATGATGCGGTCGCAGCCTCACGCAGTCGTTGCCCGATGACCTGAGTTACACCATCGCCTCGCATCGAGACGCCGTACAGCGCATCGGCGATTTCCATCGTGCGCTTCTGGTGCGTGA
>DNXA01000002.1:0-123 GCA_003506065.1 Actinomycetota bacterium | reverse complement strand
TGACAGCCTCTTCACCTTCTTGCCTGGCGGACGCGCCTCGACATCGACGCCTGTCGTCAGCATGTTGCTGGGATCAGTCAGGATCAGACGACCCTCGCCCCCTGGGAACAGGCGACTGAAGAC
>DNXA01000279.1:312-4471 GCA_003506065.1 Actinomycetota bacterium | reverse complement strand
GGTAGCCGTAGTCACGGAAGATCTTGACAACGCTGACCCACACCTCGGGAACATCCTCAATTGGCACCCAGGCACCCAGGCGTACTGCCAGACGTGGATTGGTCGACAGACCACCACCCACCCACAGGTCAAAGCCCGGGCCGTGCTCTGGGTGGTTGACGCCGACGAAAGAGATGTCATTGATCTCGTGTGCGACATCAAGGCGAGGCGAACCGCTGATGGCTGACTTGAACTTGCGGGGCAAGTTGGCCAACTCAGGATCAAGGAGGAACTTGCTGATGATCTCTTCGATTGCGGGCGTGCCATCGATGATCTCGTCGACGGCGACACCGGCTACGGGCGAACCCAGGATCACGCGCGGGACATCGCCGCAGGCCTGAGCACTGGAAAGCCCAACGGATTCCAGCCGACGCCAGATCTCTGGGACATCTTCAATGCGAATCCAGTGGAGCTGAATGTTCTGCCGGTCGGTGACATCGGCTGTGCCGCGACCGAATTCAATAGAAATGCCAGCAATGGTGCGCAGTTGCTCGAGGGTCAACCGACCACCGTCGGAGCGCACGCGCAGCATGAAGTGCGAATCCTCAAGCTCTTCTGGCTCGAGGGTTGCCGTCTTTCCGCCATCGATCCCGGGCTTGCGCTGGGTGTACAGCCCCCACCAGCGCAGCCGACCACGAAGGTCGTCACTGGGAATCGAATCAAAGCCCTCTAGGGCGTAGATGGTCTCAACGCGGTTGCGAACCGAAAGGCCGTCGGCCTCCTGCTTCATGACCTCATTCGGGTTCAGCGGGGCATCACCGTCCACCACCCATTGGCCATTGGACTTGGCGGGGCGGGTGGTGCCGGTCGTGGTCGTCATCAGTTCCTTCAGGAGATGTGGATGCGCAGCGCTGGAGCACCAGCAACAGCAGGGGGGAGGGTCGCCAAAATGAGGGTGGCGACTAGCAACAGCGCATTGAGGTCACGCGCATGAGATCCACATGCATGCGGCGCGTGAGGAATGCAACTGACATAGAGGGACCCTAACTTCCGGCGTGAACGGGTGTCTACGACGAAGCAGACAGTTGCGAAACCTTCGCATCAAGCCGACATTTCGCCTACCGAGCCGCCTGTCGCGCCTCCTTAACACACTACGCTGAATCCCGCCACGATCTAGAGGAGTCCCATGCCAAGCAATGCACTGGAAATCGGCCCTGTCGAGTATCTCGTTGTTGAATTCCCAGGCAATGAATTCAAGGGCGAAATCGCACCGGAAATCGCTGCCCTTGCCCAGGCCGGCATCGTGCGCATTCTCGACCTTGTGTTCATCACCAAGGACGAGAACGGCGATGTGATCTGGCTGGAGGCTGACGCCGTAGATGGCGAACTGGCGATGGGCTTCCTGGACAGTTTCGACCAGATCCAGGGGCTGTTGAATGAGGAAGACATCGCCACCGTGGCTGCCGAACTCGCCCCGAATTCCTCCGCTGGCCTGATTCTGTGGGAGAACTCCTGGGCTGCCCGCCTTGCCGGAGCAATCCAGAACGCCAATGGCCGGGTGGTGGCTCATGACCGCATTCCTCGCGAGTTCGTGCTTGAAGCGGTCCAGGCCGCTGCACTCACGAGCTGATTTCAACCAGCACTGCACATTCTGATCTAGGGAGAATTCAATGATTCGTCGCGGACCAAGCTTGCTTCGTGTTGCAGCCACCACCGCTGTTGTTGCGGGAACGGCAACTGCAGTCTCCGGTGGCATGCGCAATCGGCAGGCGCAAAAGGCCGAAGCGCAGCAGGCTGCTGCGGCTCCTGCACCGGTAGCACCGACCGCGCCGTCCGCAGGTGAGATGACCGACGAAGTCATCAGCCAGCTCAAGCAGCTTGCCGATCTGAAGAATCAGGGCATCCTCACCGAAGAGGAATTCGCGGCGCAGAAGGCCAAGCTCCTCGGCGCATAGAACGCCCCCGCATGTCAGGAGAGTTGCGGGAATTGCGCTTCAGCAATGCTCGCGGTGAAGAACTGGCCGGCACCTTCCAGGCGGCGCCTTCCACGACTCTGACGCCAGGCGTCCTGCTGTGCCAAGGGTTGTCGGGAGTTCGCAATCTGGTCCTGCCCGAGGTGGCGAAGGCGCTGGCGAGTATTGGGATTGCCTCGTTGCGATTCGACTACACCGGCTTTGGCGACAGCAGAGGCGAACGCGGGTGGATCGATCCGCAGTCGCGTGTGAGCGACGCTGAACTCGCCTTGGCCGCGCTCGCGTCGCAGCCAGAGGTTGACGTTTCGCGAATTGGCGTCTATGGCCACAGTTATGGCGGTCCGATCGCGCTCGTGCTTGCGTCAAGACAAGCACAAGTCAGAGCATTCGCTGCAGTTTCCAGTCCGGGTTCGGGCACGGACATGCTGCGCGCAGCGCGACCGGCCTGGGAGTGGGTGGCCCTGAAGCAACGCTTGGTGGTGGAGCGCAATCGACTCGATCAAGGAGAGTCCCCAGAGGTTGTGCCAATCGACCAGATATTCCCTTTCAGCCCGCAGTTCGCCGCCGGCTACGCGCGATTGAAGCAGTCGCAGGGTGGCACGAGTGCATTGCAGGGAACTGAGGGTTTGGGAAAGGATGCCTTCTATCTGGCAAGCGTCGATCGGATTGCCGACGTCAACCTTCTGCCCGTAGCTCAAGGATTGACGCACTGCCCGAGTCTGTTCATCAGCGGCGAGCTGGACGACACCGCTCCGATCGAAACGATCCAGCCCATTGTTGATGCGATTCCGGGGGTCAAGGAATGGATGGTCGTGGCCGGAGCCGATCACAATTCACTGGATAGCGATCCTGGATTGCATACCGCCTTGGCGTCGGTAACGCTTTGGCTTCAGTCCCACCTGTGAGTTGATCGGTGCCCTTGATTTGCAAACGCTCACGTACGCTGACTGCATGTTGACAAGCCGACGCCGGTCTTTCTTGATCGCAGTGCCATTGACAATGGCTGCTCTGCTCGCGTCATCCTGCAGCTCTGATTCCTCGAGCGCGGCTGCGTCTGTTGACTCGCGGACGCCCAAGACATCGTCGCTGACTGGAACTTCGTGGCAGTTGACCTCGTTTGCTGCCACAAGTGGGTCAACGACGAAGGCCGCTGCGGCTCCTTCAGCAGGGAGTCTGGTGTTTGCCGCAAAAGGCAAGCTCTCAGGTTCGACGGGATGCAATTCCTTCAATGGGACGTACGCCCAGTCAGCATCCTCACTCACGATCACCGTTGGGCCTATGACGCTGATGGCCTGCAGCGGCGCGGCGGCTACTCAGGAGACTGCTGTCCTGGCAAATCTTGAAACGGTCGACTCCTTCGTTGCTGGTTCGAAATTGCAGCTCAAGAGTGGCAACTCGACCGTGCTCACATACAAGGCAGTTCCCACCGGCATTGCTGGAACCTCGTGGAAGGCAACCGGCATCAACAACGGCAAGGGCGCAGTTGTCAGCGATGCCAATACCTCCAAGGTGACGGCAGTCTTCACTAGCAAAGGTGCTGTCTCTGGCAATGGCGGGTGCAATACCTACAGCGCCAGCTTCACCACGACCGGCAAGAATGGCCTGAAGCTGGGTCCGGCCATTTCAACGATGATGGCGTGCGAGCCGAGTTCAGTGATGACAACTGAACAGCAATACTTCGCCGCTTTGGCAAGGGTCGCGAGCTATCAGCGTGATGGCAATCGACTCACACTGAAGGATTCCAGCGGAGCTACGCAGGTCACCTTCATTCCCGCCTCCTAGAAGTGCGAACTCGGCTAGCCTCCCCAAATCGATTCGTGGAGGTTGCAGATGGCTGAAAAAGGGCAGCGCAAGATCCTGGTCACCGGAGGGTCCAAGGGCTGGGGTGAGTCGATAGTTGATCGATTCGTCGACGAAGGCTGCGAAATCTTCATCAACTTCGCACATGACCGATCCGCAGCCGAGGCAGTCGCAGAAAGGACTCGAGAGCGCGGTTCGGTCGCCCACGTCATTCAAGCTGATATGGGCACCGACGAAGGGATTCAGTCACTGTTTGCCGAGATTGGCAAGGTGACAGACGCTCTCGATGTCGTCGTCCACAATGCCTTTCATCTGACCAACGCGGATCCGCTGGAGACCACGCGGGCTCAGTGGCTTCGCGCAATGGAGGTGGGTCCGCTTGCGCTCATGTCGATCGCCCAGCTCGC
>DNXA01000279.1:0-236 GCA_003506065.1 Actinomycetota bacterium | reverse complement strand
AATGCCGTGGCCGCTGCATACATCGCAACCCCGAACCTCCTGCAGGCACCTGAAGCCTTCCTGCAGGCGATCGCACGCAAGACACCATATGGACGCATTCCCAGTGCTCGTGAAATGGCGAACACAGTGTTCATGCTTGCGTCGGCCGATGCTGCATTCACCACCGGGCAGATTGTGGTTGCCGACGGCGGATTCACCCTCGTCTGACCGCTCCTTCAGTCGTACGCAATCCCGCT
>DNXA01000226.1 GCA_003506065.1 Actinomycetota bacterium | reverse complement strand
TCATTCCCAACGCGGACATTCCGATGCGCTCGATTCCATCTGATCTGCCATCGGCGATCGCCAGAACAGGTGTGCAGCAAGGCAATCTCATTGAGATTCCAGCACAAGCCCAGTTGGACGAGCCGATCGTCATTGATCTGGCTTCCGATTCCGCTCTGGCATACCAGCATGTCGAAATTGTCGCTGGGCCTTTCAGTACGGCGACTGTGGTGCTTCGTCAACTGCTCACTGGGGATGTCAACGGGACCATCGCAGTCACTGTCGGCGACGGCGCCAACCTCACGGTCATCACTGTGCTGGAGGGTGAGCTCACACCTGCCTACGCCATGCACATGCCGGTATTCGTCGGGCGCGATGCCACGTACGTTGGCGCGCTTGCCGCACTTGCCGGCGGAGCTGTTCGCATCAACTCCACGGTTGAGTACCTCTCCACTGGAGGTCGCGCGGAACTGCTCGGTGCCTTCCTGGCTGAATCCGGACAGCACATCGAGCAACGTGTATTTGTGCATCACGATCAGCCGCATTGCACAAGCGACGTCCTGTACAAGGGCGCCCTGATGAGTCCAGGCGCGCGCAGCGCATGGATTGGCGACGTGCTGGTGCGCAAGCAGGCAATCGGCACTGATACCCATCAGGTCAATCGCAACCTCTTGCTCTCTGAGGGGGCTCGGGCCGATTCGGTACCGAACCTCGAACTCGAGACAGGCGAGATTGTGCGCGCCGGTCATGCGAGTGCAACCGGTCGATTCGATGACGAGCAGCTGTTCTACTTGCAGTCACGTGGGCTGCCTCTTGAAGTTGCTCGACAGCTCGTGGTGCGCGGATTCTTCGCCGATGTCCTGAGTCGTATCGGCAATGTCGAATGGCGCAGCACCTTGTTGACGCAGATCTCCGAGCGACTCGGTATCACAGCATCGGACGGCGATGATGACTGATTTCGTACGGGTGGCCGATCTTTCGCAGATCGCACAGGGAGCCGCGCTCAAGGTGATGGTGAACAACAGGCCGGTCGCTGTTGTCAATACCAAAGAGGGCGTATTCGCCGTCTCTGATATCTGCTCGCATGCAGATGTCTCCCTTGCAGAAGGCGAAGTCGTTGACTGCACGATTGAGTGCTGGCTGCATGGCTCGCAATTCGACCTGCGCACTGGCATGCCATTGAGCCCGCCAGCAATTGCCCGGGTCGACACATACGAAGTGCGCCTCGTTGACGAAGGTGCCAGCACCCAAGTTGAGATCTGTACCGAACCGCAACCATGGACCGCCGAAGAAAGGCCCTCAGCATGAGCTCTCTCGTGATCAGCAATCTCCACGCACAGGTGGAGACCGATCTTGGACCGAAGGACATCCTGCGGGGAGTGGACCTGACCGTCGACTCCGGTCGCACGCACGCTGTGATGGGCCCCAATGGCTCGGGCAAGTCGACTCTGGCCTATGTGATCGCCGGCCATCCTCGATACATCGTGACGGCTGGCTCCATCACTCTTGATGGTGAGGACGTGCTCTCCATGACTGTCGACCAGCGCGCTCGTGCCGGCCTGTTCCTGGCGATGCAGTACCCGGTAGAGGTGCCGGGCGTTTCCGTTGCGAACTTTCTTCGCACGTCAGTGACAGCAGTACGAGGCGAGGCTCCCAAATTGCGCACGTGGATCAAGGAGCTGAAGGAGGCTATGGCCGCCATCTCGATGGATCCCTCCTTTGCTGAGCGCAATCTGAACGAGGGCTTCTCGGGCGGTGAGAAGAAGCGCCTGGAGATCCTCCAGCTGAGCATGCTTCGCCCCAAGATCGCGATCCTGGATGAGACAGACTCAGGCCTCGATGTTGACGCCCTGCGTGTGGTCTCCGAGGGAGTCAATCGTTTCCGCGAGGAGACCGGGGCTGGCACTCTGCTCATCACTCACTACACCCGTATCCTTCGCTACATCGCAGCTGACGTAGTACATGTGTTCTCGGACGGCCGCATTGTGGAGACTGGCGGTCCTGAGCTCGCCGATGTGCTGGAAGCCGATGGCTACGAGCGCTTCACCTCTGTCACAAGGAGTGCCTAGCCCGGTGTTCGATGCGCAGGCCGTCAAGGCGGATTTCCCAATCCTGGCAACCACAGTTCATGGTGGCCAGCCATTGGTGTACCTCGACAGTGGCGCAACCTCGCAAAAGCCCCGGTTCGTGCTTGATGTTGAACGCGCGTACTACGAGCAATCCAATGCTGCCGTCCACCGAGGTGCTCATGCACTTGCGGAGGCAGCTACCGAGGCCTTCGAGCAAGCGCGCAAAGGGATCGCCCAATTCGTCGGGGCGCAGGCGCAGGATCTCGTCTTCACAAAGAACGCGACCGAGAGTCTGAACCTGGCGGCCTACGCCTTTTCCAATGCGACAGCGATTGCTCAATGGGATCCAGCCTCTGTCGATTCTCGCTTCGTTCTGAGGCCGGGCGATTCGGTGGTGGTCACCGAGATGGAGCACCACTCAAATCTGGTGCCCTGGCAGGAGCTGTGCCGCAAGACGGGCGCAACCCTGCGTTGGATTCCATTGACAGAAGAGGGCCGGCTTGACCTGAGTGGACTCGATTCGATCATCGATGAGTCGACACGAGTAGTCAGCGTTGTCCACCAGTCGAACATTCTCGGAACAATCAATCCTGTGCGATTGATCATGGATCGTGCGCACGCAGTAGGTGCGATAGGGGTCGTCGATGCCTGCCAATCCATTCCGCATATGCCAGTGAATGTTCACGAAGTCGGTGCCGACCTGCTGGCTTGGAGCGGTCACAAGATGCTCGGTCCCACTGGCATCGGCTGCCTCTGGGGCACTACGGATATCCTCAGTTCAATGTCGCCGTTCCTCTCCGGCGGATCGATGATCGAGATGGTGCAGATGGATGGCTCGACGTTCGCTGCTCCTCCGCAGCGCTTTGAGGCTGGCACGCCTGTTGTCGCACAGGCGGTGGCTCTCAACGCTGCAGTGACGTACCTCCAGGCTCTGGGCATGGCCGATGTTGCGGCGCACGAGCATGCTCTGGCTGGATATGCGCTCGAAGGATTGAGCAAGCTCGAGGGCGTTCGCGTCATCGGCCCACTGAGCAATGTGGATCGCGGCAGTGCGATCTCCTTTGTTGTCGAGGGTCTGCATCCCCACGACGTCGGCCAGGTGCTCGACAGCAGGGGCGTGGCAGTGCGAGTAGGGCATCACTGCGCATGGCCCACCTGCCGCCGCTTCGGCGTGCCGTCGACCACTCGCCTGTCTCCGTACATCTACAACGATGAGTCCGACATAGATGCCGCTCTTGAAGGCATCCTCGCTGCTCAGAGCTACTTTGGGGTGAAGTGATGGAGTTGGATTCGCTGTATCAGGAGATCATCCTTGATCACTACAAGCATCCACGAGGCAAGGGACTGCTTGAGCAGCCGCTTGGAAGTGCACATCATGTCAATCCGACCTGTGGTGACGAGATCACGGTTCAGGTGTCGCGAGATGCCGAAGGCGGGCTTCAGATCGGCTACGAGGGTCAGGGCTGTTCAATCTCACAGGCCAGCGCCAGCGTGCTGACCGAGTTGTTGACTGGCCATACAGTCGCTGAGAGCCAGGAGGCACGCGAAGCATTCATCGCATTGATGCATGCCCAAGGGCTCAGCGAGCCTGATGAGGAGGTCCTTGGCGACGCCGTGGCATTTGCCGGAGTTGCGAAGTTTCCCGCGAGGGTGAAGTGTGCGCTGTTGGCCTGGATGGCTCTGCAGGACGCCGAGATCAAGGCTGGTTTGCTAAGTAGGGGAGAGGGATCATGAACGTTGCCACAGAGGACGATGTCCTGGAGGCCATGCGTGATGTCGTGGACCCCGAACTCGGCATCAATGTTGTCGACCTCGGCCTCATCTATGGCGTGAGCGTGGACGAGTCGAACATTGCCACTGTTGACATGACCCTGACTTCAGCGGCATGTCCGCTCACCGATGTCATTGAAGACCAGACGAGGGCTGCCCTGACTCCTGTGGTTTCTGATTTCCGCATCAACTGGGTGTGGATGCCACCATGGGGTCCCGACAAGATCACCGACGATGGGCGCGACATGCTGCGTTCGCTCGGGTTCAACGTGTGAACGCTCACGAATGATTGTTGCTACTGACATTGAATTGCGCGCGGGTGCACAACTGCTGCTGGGCCCGGCGAGCTTTCGCATTGGCCGAGGTGACCGCGTAGGACTCGTGGGGCGCAACGGGGCCGGGAAGACCACCCTGACCAAGGCCTTGGCGGGAGAGACCCTGCCATCGCAAGGTGCTGTCCATGCCACGGGCAGCGTCGGCTATCTCCCCCAGGATCCACGATCCGGAGATCCGCTGGAACTGGCTCGCGATCGCATTCTCAGCGCCCGAGGCCTGCAGGATGTTCTGCGCAGGATGCAGGAGACATCCATGCAGATGGACACCACCGACCCCGACGAGCGCGATCGCATCGTGGCCAGATACGCCCGTGCCGAGGCGGAGTTCGAGGCGCTGGGCGGCTACGCCGTGGAATCCCAGGCCGCGACCATCGCTGCGTCCGTTGGGCTTGACGATCGGATTCTGGGTCAGCCACTGGGAACACTCTCCGGCGGCCAGCGTCGCCGAGTGGAATTGGCGCGCATTTTGTTCAGCGGGGCAGAGGTGCTGCTTCTGGATGAACCCACCAACCACCTTGATGCCGATTCCATTCGGTGGCTGCGCAAGTTCCTGGCGAACTATGACGGCGGATTCATCGTGATCAGCCATGACACCGAGCTGCTGGCCGACACGGTGAATCGTGTCTGGCATCTGGATGCCAACCGGCGTGAAATCGACATCTACACGATGGGCTGGGCGGCCTACCAGACCGCGCGAGAGACCGATGAGCGCCGACGCAAGCGTGAGCGTCGCAACGCCGAGCAGCAGGCCGATGTCCTGCGCTTTCAGGCCAACAAGATGCGAGCCAAGGCTTCCAAGGCGACCGCTGCGCAGAACATGCTCAAGCGCGCAGATGCCCTGATGGAGGGTCTGGATGACACCCGGATGGCCGACAAGGTCGCAAA
>DNXA01000250.1 GCA_003506065.1 Actinomycetota bacterium | reverse complement strand
TCCACACGGCCATCATCATCGGGTAATTCCATGGGGTCACCTGACCGATCACCCCCACCGGTTCGCGACGAATGATCGACGTGAACCCCGCCATGTACTCACCCGCTGATCGGCCTTCGAGCACGCGCGCGGCTCCGGCAAAGAAGCGGATCTGGTCGATCATCGGGGGCAGTTCCTCGGTCATGGTGACGGGAATCGGCTTTCCCGTGTTCTCACTCTCGAGCGCCACCAGCTCCTGTCCATGACTCTCCAGAAGATCAGCGATGGCAAGGAGCGCCTTCTGGCGTACCGCCGGGGTCGAATCGCGCCATGAAGGAAATGCCAGCGCTGCTGCTTGATAGGCGGAGTCGACTTCGACCGCTGAACTATTGGGGGCCGCGGCGAATACTTCACCGGTCGTGGGGTTGACCAATGCCGTCGGGTCACTCTGGGACGCCACCGATTCACCATTGATCACATTGCGAAGCATGCGTTGGGACATCTCGCCTCCATTCCTCAGCAGAAGCATAAATCCGAATGCGTATTGGGCAGCATTCAGTGGTATCAATTGCGTATTTCGTGGTCAAAGCCTGCAACACCTGCGGATTCACTTGCCAATGCGGGCAAATCACCACACCATTGAGGCATGGCCCGCAAGGAGAGAACCGTCGTGGTCGACGAGGTATCGCGTTCGATCATCGAGCTGCTGCAGGAGGACGGACGGCGTCCATATGCCTCGATCGGCAAGGCCGTGGGACTCTCGGAGGCCGCAGTTCGCCAGCGCGTGCAGCGCCTGACTGAGGCCGGAGTCATGCAGATCGTGGCCGTTGCCGACCCTGCAGCCCTGGGTTTCTCACGCTCAGCCATGGTCGGCATCAAGGTTCAAGGCGACATCGAGGCCGTCGCAGACGCATTGGAGGCCATGCCCGAGATCGACTACCTCGTGGTGTGCGCCGGCTCCTATGACGTGCTGGCTGAGCTCGTCGTCAATGACGATGAGGAGCTCCTTGACCTCATCAACGGACGCATTCGTGCAGTGGTGGGAGTGCAATCGACCGAGACCTTCGTCTATCTCAAGCTCCGCAAGCAGATCTACACCTGGGGAACCCGATGAATACACCTGCAAGCCACAGCACCCCCAACGAGGCCTCATACGCAGATCGAGCGCGCAAGCACTTGTGGATGCACTTCACCCGTCACGCGCCAGTCCTCAACGGTGAAGAGCTTCCGGTCATCGTCAAGGGCGACGGCTGCTACATCTGGGACGACCAGGGCCGGCGATATCTCGACGGCATCTCCAGTTTGTTCAATGTGCAGGTCGGGCACGGACGAACCGAACTGGCGCAGGCCGCCGCACGACAGGCCTCTGAACTGGCCTTCTTCCCGATCTGGGGTCTTGCTCATCCGCGAGCAATCGAACTTGCCGAACGCCTGGCTCATCTGGCGCCGGGAGATCTCAATCGGATCTTCTTCACGGCCAGCGGTGGCGAGGCAGTTGAATCGGCTTGGAAGCTTGCAAAGCAATACTTCAAACTCACGGGAAAGCCGTCCAAGCACAAGGTCATCAGCCGAGCAGTGGCCTACCACGGCACTCCTCATGGCGCACTTTCACTCACCGGCATTCCGGCAGCCAAGGTTCCGTTCGAGCCGCTGGTACCCAGCACCGTTCGGGTGCCCAATACCAACTTCTACCGCGCCCCTGAACACCTTCGTGAGGATCTGTTCGCATTCGGGCAATGGGCAGCCAATCGCATTGCCGAAGCGATCGAGTTCGAAGGTCCCGATTCGGTCGCCGCAGTGATTCTGGAGCCGGTGCAGAACTCAGGCGGTTGCTTCACACCACCACCTGGCTATCTGGAGCGAGTGCGCGAGATCTGCGACCAGTACGACGTACTGATGATTGCCGACGAGACCATCACCTCGTTCGGTCGCATTGGCACCACCTTTGCGATGGATCGCTTCGGCGTCACCCCTGACATCATCACGTGCGCGAAGGGCCTGACTTCCGGTTATGCACCGCTTGGGGCGATGATCGCAAGCGAGCGACTCTTCGAGCCGTTCAGCCAGGGCACGAATACCTTCCTGCACGGATTCACCTGGGGCGGGCATCCAGTCTCGGCAGCCGTCGCACTTGCCAATCTCGATATCTTCGACCGCGAGGGACTGAACCAGCGGGTGCTCGACAACGAGGAGCTCTTCGCGAAAACGCTCAACGAGCTTCGTGATCTGCCGATTGTGGGCGATGTGCGCGGCACGGGCTACTTCTATGGAATCGAACTCGTCAAGGACAAGGCCACACGCGAGACTTTCACCGAAGCCGAGTCTGAGCGACTGCTGCGAGGCTATGTGTCAAAAGCGATGTTCAGCAATGGCTTGTACTGCAGATCAGATGATCGCGGCGACCCAGTTGTTCAAGTGGCTCCCCCGTTGATTGCAGGTGAGGAACAGTTCAAGGAGATGGCGCAGATCCTTCGCGAGGTACTGACCCACGCATGGACCATCATCTGATCAGTTCGATTGCGTCCCCCCGAGCAAGGGAGCGATCGCTTCCAGGACACGGACGTCCTCGATGGTGCCGGGGATGTTCTCGGGGCGCCCATCGGCGATCCCCCGCATTGTGCGACGCAGGATCTTGCCCGAGCGAGTCTTCGGCAAGGCCGGCACGATTACCACCTCCTTGAGAGCCGCCACGGCACCAATGTCGTGCCTGATGGATGCAACGATCTGCGCCTGAAGCACGAGAGGGTCGATCTGCGCCCCTGACTTCAGCACGACAAACGCTCGGGGAATCTGGCCCTTGAGTTGATCGTGCACTCCGATGACCGCACACTCTGCAACCATCGGGTGCGAAGCGACGATGGCTTCCATGGAACCCGTGGAAAGTCGATGCCCGGCGACATTGATGACATCGTCAGTGCGACCCATCACATAGATGTAGCCATCAGAGTCCACCAGACCGCCGTCACCCGTGGTGTAGTAGCCGGGGAACGTAGTGAGATACGAATCGATGTACCACTGGTCGTTGCCCCACAGGGTTGACAGGGTGCCAGGCGGCATCGGGAGCTTGATGACGATTGCTCCCTCGGCTCCCGCGTGCTCGCGATTGCCTTGCGCATCAAGGATCTGGACATCGAAGCCCGGGACCGCAACAGTCGGTGATCCGGGCTTGACCGGCATCGCCTCCAGACCCCGGAGGTTGGCCGCGATCGGCCAGCCGGTTTCGGTCTGCCACCAGTTGTCGATGACGGGCACCCCGAGATGCTGTGCGGCCCAATGGTAGGTGTCTGGGTCCAGCCGCTCCCCCGCCTGAAACAAGGTGCGAAGGGAACTGATGTCGTAGTTGGCGAGCAGCAATGCGTCCGGATCCTCCTTCTTCACAGCCCGGATTGCCGTTGGTGCGCAGAACAGTCCAGTGACGCGATGCTCCTGGATCACTCGCCAGAAGGCACCGGCATCTGGCGTGCCGACCGGTTTGCCTTCGAACATGACTGTCGTCGCACCCACCATCAGTGGGGCGTAGACGATGTACGAATGTCCGACCACCCATCCGACATCCGAGGCGGCCCACCACACGTCATCGGGACCGACGTCATAGATATTGGGCATCGACCAGGTCATGGCCACCGCGTGCCCGCCGTTGTCGCGCACGACGCCCTTGGGCTTACCTGTGGTTCCTGAGGTGTACAGAATGTAGAGCGGGTCAGTTGCGCCTACAGGAACACACGCATGCGGCTGCGCCGTCTTCATCAACTCATGCCAATCGAAGTCGTTGGCGCCCATCTCTGCAGCCTCTTGCTCTCGCTGCAGGATGACTGTTGACTCCGGAGGGCACTTGCTCATCGCTATCGCCTCATCCAGCATGGGCTTGTAGGCAATGATCCGACTCGGCTCGATACCGCAGGACGCGGACACAATGACTCGGGGTTCAGCATCGTCGATGCGTGCAGCGAGTTCAGCAGGGGCGAAGCCACCGAACACCACCGAGTGCACTGCCCCAAGTCGGGCGCAGGCCAGCATGGCGATGACCGATTCAGGAATCATCGGCATGTAGATGACAACACGATCACCGTGAACAACACCGAGGGCAGCAAGAACGCCAGCAAAGCGACTGACTTCATTGAGGAGCTCGCCATAGGTGAGAACCCTTGAGGTCTGAGCAAGAGGGCTGTCGTAGATGAGCGCCGCATGATCAGCTCGTCCAGCCTCGACATGTCGATCCACCGCGTTGTAGCAGGTGTTCAAAATGCCATCGGGAAACCACCGATACAGCGGAGCCGAAGTGGAATCCAGAGCCGTGATCGGAAAACTGTCCCAGCTCACTGCCCGCGCAGCGGCAAGCCAGAAAGCCTCAGGGTCATTCATGCTGAGTTCATAGGCCGATCGGTACATCCCCATGTTTGGACTCTAGAGGTCCGCAACGATGGAGTTGGACTTTCCTTCGGCAATGCCAGCGCGATAGGCCGATGAGTTCTGAGCGGCACTGCTGACCGCGCGAATCATGACCGCGATGAAGACGATGTCGATTGCCATCTGGACCATGCAGATCAAGCGCGCGTTGCTCTGCACTGGAGTGATATCGCCGAAGCCGACCGTGGCCAGCACAGTGAGTGCGAAATAGAAGGAGCTGAAATGATCAAGTGGTTCGCTGAACGATGTTGGATCCGAGGCTGACATCATCACGTAGATCGCTGCGAAGAAGGCCAGGAACATTGCCGCAACGAGGATCAGCGCCTCAAAGGCACTCACCGCTGGAAACTTGGATTTCTCCACTCGCCGCAACTGTCGCTTGAAGAAGATGACGTAGACCGTCACGCCAAGGATCACGATTGCGATTGGGCGCCAAAGCGTGTAGTCCGCGGTCTCTGGCACAAGCGAGAGCGCCCAGATGATGCCGATGAATCCAACAGCGGTGCGAAGGACCGACGCCGCCACCACCTTGTAGAACTCCCAGTCGAAGAGCGGGCGATGAAACTGTGTCGCAGACATGCATCAGAGTTTGGCAGAGCCAAGTGCTGAAAGTCGGGATGCCGGACTCAATCAGTGCTTGCAGCCAGTTGACCGCATGCCCCATCAATCTCGCGACCGCGGGTGTCACGGACAGTCACTTGCACTCCGCGATTGCGAAGGATGCGAACAAAGGCCGCTTCATCGCGAGGCAGCGAGGCAGTCCACTTGGATCCCGGCGTGGGATTCAATGGAATCAGGTTGACATGGACGAGTTCACCTTCGAGCAGGCGTGCCAGCTTCTCGGCCCGGAAGGCCTGATCGTTGACCCCCTTGATCAAGGCATATTCAATGCTGACGCGCCTGTGGGTCTTGTCGGCATACTCCCAGGCCGCATCGAGCACCTCTTGCACGGGATAGCGCGTATTGATGGGGACCAGGGTGTTGCGAAGTTCATCATCAGGGGCATGCAGCGATACAGCCAAGGTGACGGGCAGGCCCTCATCGGCCAGTTCGCGCATCCGAGGAACAAGGCCGACGGTGGACAAGGTGATGCCCCGAGCGCCAATGCCCATGCCGCCCGGCGAAGGATCGTTGATGCGACGTATGGCCGCGATGACAGAGCGGTAGTTGGCCATCGGTTCGCCCATGCCCATGAACACGATGTTCGACACGCGGCCAGGGCCGCCTGCAATCTCATCGCGTTCCAGCGAGCGAGCGCCCGCGAGCACCTGCTCAACGATTTCCGCCGTGGACATATTGCGCTGCAGCCCACCTTGGCCCGTGGCACAGAAGGGACAGTTCATTCCGCAGCCTGCCTGGCTTGAAATGCACATCGTCACTCGACCCGGATAGCGCATCAGCACGCTTTCCACGAGCGCTCCATCATGCAGGCGCCACACCGTCTTGACTGTCTGACCTTCATCGCAGGAGATCGCCCGAACAGGGGTGAGCACCGTGGGCAGCAGTGAGTCCTTGATGGCCGTTCGTGCAGCGGCCGGAACATCAGACCAGGTGTCGGGTTCATCTGAGAGGCGAGTGAGCCATTGACGGGAGACCTGGTCTGCGCGAAACGCTGGCAGGCCAAGTTCAACGACAGCCGCGCGCCGTTCGGCTGCATCCAGATCAAGCAGATGCTTGGGCGGACGTCCGCGCCGAGGTGCCTCAAGTACCAGCTCGCCAGGCAGCTGGGCCGAACTCATGCCGAACCCAGGAACATGGTGAACAGTGCCCAACTCGTGAAGGCGTTGGGAATCAGTGAATCCAAACGATCCATCACTCCCCCATGCCCTGGCAGCAATTTGCCCATGTCCTTGATCCCCAAATCCCGCTTAACCGCGGATTCTGCGAAGTCTCCCGCAGTTGCAGTGAAGCACAAGATGATCCCAGCAACCGCGCCCTGCCAGGCCGGCGCGTCAAGCAGGAAGACAAAGCAGCCAATGCCGAGCGCGGTCTGCAGCACTAGCGAGCCAGCCAGGCCCTCCCATGATTTCTTCGGGCTGATCGAAGGTGCGATCGGATGCTTTCCGAACAGCACCCCCGCCACGTAGCCCCCGATGTCGTTGCCTGCCGTCAGGAAGACGAAGACCAGGACCCGAGTAGGTCCGTTGTCGGTGGCCAGGGTGAGCATCAGGAAACTGGCCATGAATGGCAGGTAAGCCGTGACGAACACGCTCGAGGTGACATCTTTGACGTACCCAATCGTGCCAGCCGGAATTCGCCAGAAGATCACAATGAGCACGGCGATCCCCATGACGACGAGCTGCCCAGTGACGCCGTACCAGAATGCGGCGAGGGGCATGACTGCTGCCGCAAGCACCACGGGAATGCGCGTGAGCTGGATGCCGTACTGCTTGAACGCGTTGCTGAATTCCCACGTAGCAATGACCATCGCGATCGAGACGACCACCCCGAAGGTCCACTTGTAGGTGAACAGGGTGACCAGGCACAGCAGAAGCAGGCCGACACCTGTGGCAATCGCAGCAGGTAGGTTTCGACCAGCCCGCGAATTGCGCTCAGCGGTGGACGAGCCAGGCTCCACTGCTAGACCTCGAGCAGTTCTGCTTCTTTATGCTTCAGCACTTCATCGATGTGCTCTACATGCTTGTGAGTGAAGTCATCGAGGGCCTTCTCAGCGCGACGTACATCGTCCTCACCAGCGTCGCCATCCTTCTGGAGCTTGTCCAGGCCATCCTTGGCGTGCCGACGAATATTGCGGATGGAGATGCGCGCATCCTCGGCCTTGGTCTTGGCGACTTTGATGAACTCCCGGCGCCGCTCTTCGGTCAGCTGTGGCAGCACGATGCGGATCACGCTGCCATCAGAAGTCGGGTTGATGCCAAGATCGCTGTCGCGCAAGGCCTTCTCGATGCCCGCAAATGCGCCCTTGTCGTAGGGGTTGATGATGATCATGCGAGCCTCAGGTGTCTGGAAGGACGCCAGCTGATTCAACGGCGTATAAGCGCCGTAGTAGTCAACAACAATCTTGTTGAACATCGCCGGAGTCGCACGCCCGGTGCGAATGGTCGCGAAATCCTCACGCGCAACTGTGATCGCCTTGTCCATGCGATCCTCAGCATCAAGAAGGATCTCGTCGATTTCGTCACTCATCTTGTACTCCTCGATTGCATTGCAGAACAGCGCTCGTTCACGAACTCGACACTAAGGTACCGATGGTCTCGCCTCGAACAGCGCGCGCGATATTGCCTTCGACCAGCAAGTTGAAGACCACCAGTGGCAGCGCATTGTCGCGGCACAGGCTGATAGCCGTCGCATCAGCGACCTTCAGATTGCGCGCGAGCACCTCATCGTGGGTCAAGGTGGTGAATCGCGTGGCCGAGGCGTTCGTACGAGGGTCCGAGTCGTACACCCCATCGACACCCTTGGCCATCAGCACCACCTCAGCACCAATCTCAAGGGCACGCTGAGCGGCAGTGGTGTCAGTGGAGAAGTATGGCTGTCCAAGCCCTGCGCCGAAGATGACGACCCGACCCTTATCGAGGTGGCGCATCGCCTTGCGCGGAATGTACGGCTCAGCTACCTGGCCCATGGTGATGGCAGTCTGCACGCGGGTCTCCACCCCTGCCTTCTCGCAGAAGTCCTGCAAGGCCAAGCAGTTCATCACCGTGCCGAGCATGCCCATGTAATCGGCTCGCGCGCGATCCATGCCGCGCTCGGACAGTTCAGCACCGCGGAAGTAGTTGCCACCGCCGATCACGACTGCGACTTCTGTGCCGCCGTGGACAACCTCAGCAATCTGACGCGCGATGGAGGCAACCACGTCGGGATCAACGCCGAGCCCACCTCCGCCGGCGAAGGCCTCTCCGGAGAGCTTCAACAGCACCCGCTGCCAGCCGCCTTGGGGAACCGCAGGCCAAGTTGAGATCGTGCCCTCGAGTGATTCTTGGATGGCGCCTGAACCTGATGCGTGTGCCATCTATCCGTCCCCTCGGTTGCTCGATCAGACCTTAGTGGGAGCTACTGACCGATCTCGAAGCGCACGAAGCCGGTCACCTCGGTCTTGGCAGCGGCGAGCACCTGCGCAACGGACTGCTTCTGCTCCACGACACTGGCCTGCTCGAGCAGGACGTTGTCCTTGAAGAAGGAGTTGACCCGACCTTCGATGATCTTGGACATGGCCGCCTCAGGCTTGCCCTCCTCCTTGGCTGTAGCCTCTGCGATACGTCGCTCGCCCTCAACCACATCGGCAGGGACCTCGTCGCGAGTCAGGTACTGGGGACGCATTGCTGCGATCTGCATGGCAGCACCGCGCGCGGCATCCTCCTGGCCTGAATAGGCCACCATGACCCCGACCTGGGCCGGAAGATCAGATGCCCGGCGGTGCAGATAGACCGTGACAGGAGCAGGCAGGACAGCAACGCGACCGATGGTGATGACTTCACCGATGACGCCAGCCATCTCCGCGATAGCCGCGGCAGCAGTGCGACCATCAGCAAGGGTGGCAGCGTTCGCTGATTCGGCATCGGTGAGCTGTCCATCGACCACGGCCTGCACGATCGCATCGGCCAAGGTCTGGAAATCGGCATTCTTGGCAACGAAATCGGTCTCACAGAGCAACTCGACAAGTGCATTTCCACTGGCGGCGACCAGCCCGTTTGATGCCTCTCGCTCGGCACCGCGCTTGGCAGCCTTGGCGGCACCGGAGATGCGGAGAAGCTCGACAGCCTTGTCGAAATCTCCATCGGACTCTTCGAGTGCTCGCTTGCATTCCATCATTCCCGCGGCGGTGTAATCGCGGAGCTTCTTAACTTCTGCAGCAGTGATAGTGGCCATGGCGGTGTGTTCCTTTGCTGACGTGTGTATGACATGGGACCGGTGGCCGTCCGGCTTGCAGACGGCCACCGGGAAGAACTAGACGATCGGAATCTGATCGGCGACTGCCGCTTCCTCTGCCACAACGACAGGCTCTACGACGACCTCGGCTGCTACGGCTGCATCGGCACCTGCGAGGAGCTCGCGCTCCCACTCGGCCAATGGCTCCGGTGCCGCTTCTGAGATGCCGGCGGCACGGCTGGCGCGGGCCATCAGACCCTCAGCGACAGCATCTGCGATGACGCGGGTTAGCAGCGCCACCGAGCGAATTGCATCGTCGTTTCCTGGGATCGGGAAGTCGACCTCGTCCGGATCGCAGTTGGTATCAAGCACTGCGATGACCGGGATGCCGAGCTTGTGAGCCTCGCCAACGGCGATGTGCTCCTTCTTGGTATCAACGATCCACAGTGCGCTGGGAATCTTGCCCATTTCGCGAATGCCGCCCAGGACCTTGGAGAGCTTGTCCTTCTCACGACGCATCATGAGCAGTTCCTTCTTGGTGAAGCCAGATCCGGCGACGTTGACCAGATCCATGTTCTCCAACTCCTTCAAGCGCGAGATGCGCTTGGAGACTGTCTGGAAGTTGGTGAGCATGCCGCCGAGCCAACGCTCGTTGACGTAGGGCATGCCAACTCGGGTGGCCTGCTCGGCAATCGCGTCGTGGCCCTGCTTCTTGGTGCCAACAAACATGATCGTGCCGCCGTGGGCGACAGTCTCCTTCACGTACTCATAGGCACTGTCGATGAAGGCCAATGACTGCTGGAGATCGATGATGTAGATGCCATTGCGCTCAGTGAGGATGAAGCGCTTCATCTTGGGATTCCAACGACGGGTCTGATGCCCGAAATGCACACCGCTATCGAGTAGCTGGCGCATGGTGACAACTGCCATGACGGCACTCCTTCTGCGCGTCATTGCTGACGCTTCGGTTCTTGGCTCAGATCGGATGATCTGCTCCCCTGATGACCCACCGACTCGCACCCGCCAAAACGGGACCGAGCAAGTCGTCTCAACCAGTGGGTTGAGCACGGAGTCATGCGAATTCCCCATTTCTGAGGTGGATGAAGTCTAGGGCAGATTCATGAGTGCTTGATCCACAGGGCACCCCGGGCTCCGATCACCTCCCCGAAGGTGCGCGCAGGGCTGTCCAGGGGCACCGGCAAGCCACGACAGTGGCCAGATGATGCTTCTGTCAGTGCTGACCATCCTGAGTCAATGGCTGGCCCCGATTCCGGGGGCTGAGGTCTCCGAGGGCTTCCATCCACCGGCGCACACCTGGTCCGCGGGGCATCGTGGGCTGGACTATGCGACAACTGCCGGCACGCAGGTGCACTCGATCGGGCCCGGGGTGGTCGTCTTTGTGGGGCAGATTGCCGGCAAACCCGTCATCAGCATCGAGCACTCCACNNAGGTCATGGCCGGCTACAGCATTGGTGTGATCTCAGGCGTGGGCGGGCACTGTGCAGGAGCGTGCCTGCATCTGGGCCTCAAAGAGCCTGGACTCGGCCGCTATCGCAATCCGCTGGAGTTGCTCGAACACGGCTTTGCGGTGCTGAAACCGCTGGCTGGCTAATCGCCGGCGGCGGCGGGGTAACCGGTCGAACAGCAAATGTTGCCCTCAGAGGCTGTCCTACAGGCACTCGCAGGAGCCGTTGCTCATACGAAAGGTAGTCGCGTCTCTTTACTTTTATTAGCGCGCTTTATCAAATCTTGTTAAAGAACCAATACGGTGATAAGAAATGCCAATGGACGAGGCCCGAAATCCCTACACGCCCAATGCAGGTTCGCCTCCGCGTTTCTTAGCCGGCCGGCATGAAGAATTGGAAGGCTTCAGAATTCTGCTGCAGCGTTTGCAGTCCGGCTACACCGAGCAGTCCCTCATAGTCACAGGGCTACGCGGGGTAGGTAAGACTGTGCTTCTCGGGCGCTATAGGCAGATCGCTCTAGATATGGACTGGGTCGCAGTTGATGCCGAAGTCTCAAAGGCCACCCCGTTCGCTCCGCAGATAGCAAATCTGGCAAGACGAGCACTCCTGCAAATCTCGCCAGCAGCGCGTTGGTCGGCCCGCGTCAAACAAGCGGCAGGCATAGTCAAATCCTTCTCCTTAACAATGCAACCGGATGGCGCAATCACCGCGGGCCTCGACGTCGATGCACAGGCGGGGATCGCAGACTCCGGTGAACTTGCGCATGACCTACCCGATCTATTCGAGGCGATCGGAAACGCCGCCCACGACTCTGGGCGTGGAGTCGTATTCCTCTTCGATGAGATCCAGTTCCTGTCTAAGCAGGAGTTGGAGGCTCTGGTTGGTGCCATTCACAGGACCGTCCAACGCCAACTACCCATCACATTTGCAGGGGCCGGACTGCCCCAAATACCGGGACTTGCGGGGGACGCGAAGTCCTATGCCGAGCGATTGTTCCGATTTCCCATGATTGGTGAATTGACTGCGGAAGAAGCAGTCGAGGCAATCCTTCAACCGGCGATTCTGGAAGGTGTGCTCTACGACTACGAAGCCGCGCAGGCGATATACGCCTATACGGAGGGCTACCCCTACTTCATCCAAGAGTTCGGAAAGGCAGTTTGGAGTTATGCGAGTGCCAGCCCGATCACGCTCGCAGACGTACTGGCTGCCACGCCGATCGTCGAATCTGTCCTCGATGAGTCCTTCTTCCGCACGCGTGTCCAACGTTCGACAGTTGAGGAGTTGCGCTACATGCGCGCTATGGCACAGTTGGGGGCGGAGGAGCAGAAGGCTGCAGACGTAGCTATGCAACTCGGAAAAACTTCTGAACAGGTTGCACCTCTACGTGCAAGGCTTATAAACAAGGGGCTGCTCTTCACTCCGCGACACGGTTACGCGAAGTTCACAGTGCCCCAATTCGACAAGTTCATGCGGCGCCATATGACAATGGATGGAATCTCAGCAAACACCGACGACGACTAGGCACTGCATAGCGCTACTAGTTGCCTGCATCTGGGCCTCAAAGCGCCTGGAGTCGGCCGCTATCGCAATCCGCTGGAGTTGCTCGAACACGGCTTCGCCGTGCTGAAACCGCTGTCTGGCTAATCGCCGGCGGCGCGGGGATGCGCCTGATCGAATGCCGACCGCAGTCGCTCGACAGAGACGTGCGTGTACTGCTGCGTCGTGGCCAGCGAGGCGTGCCCCAGCAGTTCCTGCACAGTGCGCAGATCTGCCCCACCCTCCAGAACGTGGGTCGCCGCCGAATGCCGCAGGCCGTGTGGGGCCAGCCGGGGCAGGTGCGCGTCCTGTGTCAGACGAACGACAACCGAACGAGCGGCACGTGGATCCAGGCGCTGACCGCGCACGCCAAGGAAGAAGGCCGCGCCCGAGGACGGCTGCACCAGTGCGGGTCGTGCCGTCACCCACGCGGCCAGTGCGCGTTCTGCCGGAATGCCAAAGGGAACCACCCGCTCCTTGCGGCCCTTGCCCAGGACGCGAACAGTGTGCGACTCCCATTCGATATCGGCCAGGTCCAATTGGCAGAGTTCAGATACGCGCATGCCAGTGCCGTAGAGCAACTCCACGATCGCGAGGTCGCGCACAGCCACGGGATCCGCATCCTCGGCTCGAGTGCCAGCCACATCCATCAGATGCGCGGCTTCGCCTGCATCGAGAATGACCGGAAGTCGGTGCGGCACTCGAGGGCTCTTCAGTCGCCGACTTGGATCAGACGGAATCAGGCCTCGCCGTTCACACCATGCTGTGAATGCACGCACGGAGGCTGCACGCCTTGCGATCGTGCTGCGCGAATGGCCGGCCAGATGCTGTTCGCCCAGCCAGTCGCGCAGAAGTGCCAGATCGATCTGGCCGAGCTGATCGATGTGTCGAGCTGTCGTGAAGGAGAGAAGTCCGCTGACATCAGAGGTGTAGGCGCGGACGGTGTGCGGACTGCGATTTCGTTCCAAGACCAGATGCCGCTCGAAACCGGCAAGTGCCGCGGCAAGCGCCGGAGCGATCGCTGCTTGGGCATTGCTCACTCGGCAATGGTGGCAAACGATTCGGGGAACTGGAGTCTCAGCCGCGCACAATTCGCCAGTCATCTCCCACGCGTTCGATGAANNATGAGGAGATCATGCTGACCGATGGCTCGCCTCCGTGGGAAGGCGTCAAGCACGAGTGCCTCCCGAGGTGCGAGAGCATCGGTCGGACGAAGGTGTGTCGGGTCATCATTGCGAAGACCCGGCGCTGAAGCGCCAAGGAGTTCAAGGATGTCGGTCCACCCTGATGCGATCGTGGCGGTGTGCTCGCGGATCAAGTGATGGCATCCGGCCGACATCGGCGAAGTGACAGGACCGGGCACTGCCAGGACGGGGCGATTCAGGTTGTAAGCAGCGTTGGCCGTGGAAGTGGTGCCCGAGCGAAGTGCAGCCTCGACTACAACGGTTGCCCGCGTGAGCGCCGCGATGATCCGATTGCGCGTCAGGAAGCGCTGCCGACGCGCATCGGATCCCAATGGCGACTCCGAGATGAGCAAACCGGTGTCAGCGATGCGGGCAAGCAATTCAGTATGTGCACGCGGGTAGGCAACATCAATGCCGGTCGCCACCACGCAAGCGGTGACACCACCTGCGGACATCGCTCCCCTGTGCGCCGCCGAGTCGATTCCGTAGGCCCCTCCTGACACCACCATCCATCCGGCATCGCTGAGCTGCCCGCTCCAGCCACGTGCGATGCCTTCTCCGTACGGAGTTGAAGCTCGAGCACCCACCATTGCCACCGACTTCAAGGCTGCCAGTCGAAGATTGGGGCTGCCGATCAACCACAGTGCATACGGTCGCGCCGCACCAAGATCATCGAGTTGCGAAGGCCATTCGGCTTCACCGCGCACGACAATCCGTGCGCCGATCCGATCAGCTCCACGACGGGCGGCGTCAAGATCGACCGATGCCAAGCGCGCGCTCAGGGCATCCTCATTGCGATGAGGCAATGTGCCTCTTCGTATCCGCATCACTGCTTCCTGGGGTCCGAACTCATCAACCAGAGCTCCAAGGCGCAGTTCGCCAGGCTCGACCACATGAGCAAGTGTCAGCAGTGCATCGGCATGCTCCTTCAATTGCCCGGCTCCTGATTGCGAAGCGCAAGTGCGACAGAGACCTGCTCACGGCCCGGCAGATTGACGCCCGAGAGATCAGCGAGGGTCCAGGCCAGGCGCAGAACGCGGTCACTGCCGCGAGGGTTCAGCCCACGTCGCTCAGCTTCGACAAGAAGATCCATGCCGTGCTCGGACGGCGCGAACTCCGAACGCAGCAGGCGACCGGGGGCCTGGGCATTCAACTGCCAGTAGTGCTGGCAATACCGATGCTGTGCACGATCACGAGCGCCCAGCACCCGGTCGGCGATGACGGCACTTGGCTCGGCATCTTCCATGCGAAATTGGGATGCCGTTGGCTTGGTGACTGCACTGCGGATATCAATGCGATCAAGCAGCGGACCCGAAAGCCTCTCGGCGTACCTTCGCTTGGCCATCGGCGTGCAACGGCACGATTCGGCCCGATCAGTGGCCAATCCGCACGGACAGGGATTCGCGGCAATGATCAATTGGAATCTCGCGGGTGCTGTCAATCCGCGTTCCACTCGCATCAGGGAGAGGTGACCCTGCTCAAGTGGCTGCCGCAGTCCTTCAAGGCAGGGCCGTGCGAACTCTGGGGCCTCATCCAAGAACAGCACGCCCCCGTGCGCCAGTGTCACCGCACCTGGGATGAGCCGACCACCACGCACAGCGCCGAGCATGGCTGCGACGGAGATCGAGTGGTGTGGAGCCACGAAGGGCGGTTTCGCGAGCAGGCCGTGATCGGTGTCGAGGGCACCCGCGAGGGCATGGATCGCTGTGACATCCAAGGCCATCTCCTCCGTCAACGGCGGCAGGATGCTCGGCAATCGTTGAGCGAGCATGGTCTTGCCCACTCCGGGCGGGCCGAGCAATGCCATGTGATGGCCACCAGCGGCCGCAACCTCAATGCCGAGCCGCGCAAATTCGTGACCACGCACATCTGCGAAGTCCGGCGCCTCAGCATCTGAAGCCTGGATCGATTCGGGTTCTGGCTGCAACTCCTCCTGAGCTGATCCGCTCAGTACGCCGACAAGTTGGGCCAGACTCCCGATGACGATGGGTCGCACTCCCGGAATTGCCATGACCGCCCGGGCATTGCCGGGACAGACCACGACTCGTGTGAAGCCTGCACGCGCTGCCGCGATTGCTGCGGCCAGTGCACCGGGCACGGGCCGCACTCCCCCATCGAGACCAAGTTCGCCCACGAAGGTGACGTCGGATTCGGTCAATCGCACTTGCTGCGTCGCCTGCAGGATCCCGATCGCGATGGGCAGGTCCAAACTGGTGCCGGTCTTCGGCAGGTCAGCTGGCCACAGACCGATCGTGACTCGCGAGTTGGGCCACACCAGGCCAGAGTTGATGATGGCCGAGCGCACGCGCCACCGCGATTCGGTAACTGAGGTCTGAGCCAGCCCGACAACCCCCACACTCGGAAGTCCCTGCGAGACATCGACCTCGACTTTCACCAGGACAGCCGCGATGCCGGCCGGCGCCACGCCCCACACCTGTGCCAGGGTCATGCGCTCACGGCACGTAGATGCTCGATCTGCGGCGCACCCCAGGCCGGTTGGACAATGCAGATCACGTCAATGCGCACTTCAGGTACGTGCGCCTCGTGTGCGATCAGCCATCGAAATGCCAGATGTCGCAGGCGTCGCAGCTTGCGCACTGTGATCGCTTCGGCCGGAGATCCGAGTTGATTCGAACTGCGAGTCTTGACCTCACAGATCACCAGTGCTTGGCCGTCGCGCGCGACGATGTCGATCTCCCCGACATCGCAGCGCCAATTGCGGTCAAGGATCTCGCAGCCCTGCTGCTTCAAGAACTGTTCAGCAACATCCTCGCCGTACTTCCCCAGCGCCTGACTTCGTCGCATGCGTGCCTCCGGAATGCATGCTGGAGGTCTAGCGGCTGGTCGTTGAGGTCCCAGCCTGCGCCTGTGGATGTCAGCCGACCTGCGCACCGCTGGGGACAAGCACTAGCCGAGCACTCCCGGAAGGTTCCACGAACGCCGATGCTCCAGACACGCTCCGAATTCAGCAAGCGCGGCGATATGGACAGGAGAGGCGTAGCCCTTGTTGTCATGCCACTGGTACGCCGGAAACTCCACAGCCAGCTTCGTCATCTGCGCATCACGTTCAACCTTGGCCAGCACGCTTGCCGCGGCCACGCTTGCACACGATTGATCGGCTTTGACCTTTGTGACAACCGGTGGAACCGAGTCCAGCAAGCCAGCCGCGAGCTCGACAAAGGAGACCTGCTCCGGCGGAGTGAACCAGTCATGACTGCCGTCCAGGAGGACAACATCGGGCAACTCGCGCAATTGGAGCAAGGCCCGGTGGCCGGCAATGCGCAAGGCACCGATGATGCCGACTTCATCTATCTCGTCGGGGCTGGCGTGCCCAATAGCGAAATCAACAGCCCACGTCTTGATCTTTGGCACAAGCGCTTTGCGCGCATTGGGCGTGAGATCCTTGCTGTCGCGCACACCCGCGAGGGCTTCGCGGATTCCTCGATCAACCACGACGACGCCGACGCTGACCGGACCTGCAAGTGCCCCACGCCCGACTTCGTCGATACCGGCAATTGTTGAGTATCCAGTTTTGATGAGTCCGTGCTCAACGCGCAGAGTTGGAGCGATCACGAGCTTGGCGCAGCACTCTGATTCTGCAAGGCAGGGTTGGCGAAGATATCCGGGATTGAGAGAGTGGTGAATCTGGCCAGCGGCCACACCACAACAAATGCTCGTCCCACCACATCCTCCAACGGGACGCCCCCACTATTGACGTCAAGGTGGTACCGCGAGTCGCGAGAGTTTCCGCGGTTGTCGCCCATGACGAATATCGAATCCGCGGGAACGGTGACGTCGAACTTGACCTGGTTGGTCGGTTGAATGATGTAGCTCTCGTTCAGCGCAACACCATTGAGAACAATGCGCTGCTGCTTGTCGCAGCACACAATGTGATCGCCCGCGATGCCGATGACCCTCTTGACGAGATCACTCCCACTGTCACTGGGCAGCAGTCCGATGAATGTCAATCCAGAGTGAAGCGCACCTCGAATTCCATCAGCGGCCGGCCCTGGATCGCCCAGCCATCCGCCGGGATCCTTGAAGACCACCACCTCACCTCGTGACACCCCACCAAAGTGGGTGGTGATCTTGGAGGCGATGATGCGATCGTTCGGCATCAAGGTGTTCTGCATGGATTCACTTGGCACATAGAA
>DNXA01000186.1 GCA_003506065.1 Actinomycetota bacterium | reverse complement strand
AATGGCAGGACTGGCTCAAGCGCACTCTTGAAGGGGGCTGGCGCCTGCACAGCCGCAAGGTCGTGGTTGAAGGCGCAGTCGAGGGCTCGTGGTCCGCCCACGCCTATCCAGACGCCTGACCCGGTGATCGCCGAGTCAGGCGACCACCTCAACTCGAAGCAGTGTTCGACTTAGCACCGACTCCTTGCACATAAGCCGAGCCAGCACCCTTGGTGACCTTGCCGACAGTGAAGCTGCCATCGGCCTGAACCGTGGCCTTGTTGCCCGCAGTGAACTTCTTCTGCGTTCCCTGCTTCCAGAATGAGGTGACGATCTCACCTGGCATCCCGGTGCTCTTGCCCGTGATCACCAGTCCGGGCTTGCCATTGACCGTGCCCTTGGCGACCTTGATGGTGATCGTCTTGGTGATTGCCGGTCCTGAGCCTGGCAGCGGCACTGCAGCGCTTGGTGTGGCGCCGAGGGTGCATTGAGCCATGTCAGTTGGCAGGCAGGTGAACTTCACCGGGCCACTGGCCAAGGTGACCGGGCCGGTGGCGTTGACTGGCTGGCCCAGCCAGTTCACTGCAGTAGCTGTTGGCGCCTTGGTGTAGGTCGCTCCCCCATCATTGGCGGACATTGCCAGGTAGAAGGGTCCGGCACCCCCGGTGAAGTAGCACCGAATCACGCCGTTGAGTTCATCGCAGCCCTTGAGGGTCGAGCCGCTCAACCACGAACGCGTGGTGTTGTAGGCATCGATGGTCGTGGTGGTTCCGTTGAACATCTGGACACCGAGCAGCGAGTACGACGTTGCCGTCCACATGTACCAGAAGGTGGCGTCGATGCCCAGACGCACGGAGTCAACGAAGGTGCGCGCGACAAACTGCCCGCTGGTGTTGGCGTCGAAATCTGAATGCGGCGTTGGTCCAGGACCAGCGAGGCCGTAGTTGATCTCGGTATCCCAGACCTGCTTGTTCAGCGCGGCAGGATCATTCTGCGTGGCCTCGATGAGCACGCCGCGCCATTCCAGGACATCCTGGTAGCGATCAGACGGTCCCTGGTTTCCGGCCGGATAGGTGTGGATCGTCCAGGCATCGATGGGATAGCCAGCGGACTTCAGAGCCGATGCATAAGGGCCAAAGAACGAGGCAACTGAACTCGCCAGGCGGGTGGTGGTTGATGCTGCAATGACCTGGGTGCCGGGGCTGATGCCCTTGATTGTGCTGTTTGCCAGCGCAGTGAGATTGGCCATTTCAACTGGAGTGCCGGTCCAGAAGGTCTGCAGGTTNNGCTTCGTTCCAGACCTCAACTGCGCCGATTCGAGCCCCGTATCGCTGCATGATCGCGGTGACATATGCGGTGAAGGTGCTCGTGTTCGATGGTGGCGAGGCCGTGCCAGCGCCCCAGCGCGGATCGCCGGCGGACGGATCCTTGGCGGCCCAGGCTGGCGTCAAGCCCAGCACAACCAGCGGCTTGGCGCCGGCAGCCTCGGTCTGCGCGATGCGCTGATCCATGACGGAGAAGTTGAATACGCCAGGCTGTGGGTTGATATCGCGCCAGGCCATGCCCATGTCCCATAGACGGATGTAGGAGGCCGGCACTCCTGGCGAGCCCGTCACCTCGGGGGCCAGGCCAAGGGAATACTCCGAACCGGGCACGGCGATATCGACAGCCTGAGCAGCAGGAGCGATCGCGGTACCTATGAGAGCGAGTGCGGCAGCACCGATGGCCAACTTCTTGGGAATGCGCATGACGCCATTTTACGCGATGCGAACAGTCCAGCGCCACTGCACTGCCAGTAAGCGCGCTCTACCAGAAGACAGCCACCACAACATTGAGCAGGGTGAGAGCGCCGATGGTCGCCCAGAGTGCGACCTGCGGAGGCTGCCGCTTGCGACCCATGAACGCCAGAACGGTGATGACGAGCACGACGCCAAGCTTCACCGAGATCTTCGTCATGTTCAGCGGGCCCTCGTCAGGCAGCTGGTCTGACTCGACCAGCCCCACCATCAGCACGCCGGTCACCAGTTGGGTCAAAGCGCCATGGAGCATCGCGGGATTGACGCCCTTGGTCGGCGATGACATCTGCACGATGAAGCCGCCGAGCAGACTGGCCAGACCAACGAAGTGCAGGACGACGAGCAGATTGAAGAGAAATTCCATGACTCAGTTCACTCCCATTCGATGGTGCCCGGTGGCTTGCTCGTCAGATCGAGCACGACGCGGTTGATCTGCGGCACTTCATTGGTGATGCGCGTTGAGATCTTCTCCAGCACCTCGTACGGAAGGCGCGACCAATCCGCGGTCATCGCATCCTCGCTTGAGACTGGGCGCAACACGATCGGATGACCGTAGGTTCGGCCATCGCCTTGCACGCCAACGGAACGAACGTCGGCGAGCAGCACCACGGGGAACTGCCAGACCTCGCGATCAAGACCGGCTGCAGTGAGCTCTTCGCGCGCAATGGCATCAGCTTCGCGCAGGATCTCGAGGCGCTCGGCGTTGATCGAGCCAACAATGCGAATGGCAAGGCCGGGGCCGGGGAATGGATGCCGCCAGACGATCTCCGGAGGCAAGCCGAGATCCAGACCAACCTGCCGCACTTCGTCCTTGAACAAGGTGCGCAGTGGTTCGATCAAGGTGAACTGCAGGTCTTCAGGAAGCCCGCCGACATTGTGATGGCTCTTGATGCTCGCAGTGCCTGCGCCGCCACCTGATTCAACGACATCGGGGTAGAGAGTGCCCTGCACAAGGAATTCGACTTTCTCGCCCGATGCGCCTGCTTGCTCGATGACATCGCGCTCTGCGGCTTCGAATACACGGATGAACTCGCGCCCGATGATCTTGCGCTTCTGCTCAGGGTCAGTCACCCCATCGAGGTGCCGCAGGAACTGCTCTTGGGCATCAACCACGACGAGTGTGATGCCGGTGGCTGCGACATAGTCGCGTTCAACCTGCTCGGCCTCGCCCTTGCGCAGAAGTCCGTGATCTACGAACACGCAGGTGAGCTGATCGCCTACCGCCTTCTGCACCAACGCTGCGGCTACCGCTGAATCAACACCACCGGAGAGTCCGCAGATCACGCGCCCCGTGCCAACCTTTGCCCGGATGTCGGCAACCTGCTCGTCGATGAGGTTGGCCATCGTCCACGTGGGTGCGAGTTCAGCGATGTTGCGAAGGAAGTTGACGAGAATTGCCTGACCCTGCTCGGTGTGCAGCACCTCTGGGTGAAACTGCACGCCGGCCAGCTTGCGCTCAGCATCTTCGAACGCGGCGACAGGTGCACCTGGCGTGCTTGCGGTGACGCTGAATCCCTCTGGCGCGTGTGTGACGCCATCACCATGCGACATCCAGACCTGCAGCGAGGTCGGCAGGCCAGCGAAGAGCCTGCCGTGGTTGCTCACCTCGAGCTGGGTGCGTCCGTACTCGCGGCCGCCGGTGTTGGCAACGGTGCCGCCCAGGGCCTGGGCCATGGCTTGGAAGCCGTAGCAAATGCCGAACACCGGAATGCCGAGCTCGAGGATGCCTGGATCAAGCTGCGGAGCTCCGTCGTCATAGACACTCGAAGGGCCTCCGCTGAGCACGACGGCTGCCGGCTTGCGGGCAGCCACCTCAGCAGCAGTGATGGTGAACGGAACGATCTCGGAGTAGACCTGACCCTCACGAACCCGTCGAGCGATGAGTTGGGCGTATTGAGCGCCGAAGTCAACAACAAGGACGGTCGGCTGGCTGCTCACGGGCCGATCCTAGCCAACGCGAGCCGTGTTCGATCAGGTGCTGAAAGCACCCATGAAGCCAAAGATCAACAGCAGCACGAGATTGAGAATGAAGCCGACAATGACGGTGATGATCAGCCATCGGCGAGCCAGCCTGCTCGCTCGTGCGGCCGCATCCAGATCTTCATGCTCGATCGCACGCAGGCTGCGATAGCCGAACCAGATCGCCACGAGCCCAAAGGGGGCAAAGCAGAAAGCCGTGGCAGCGATCGCCCACCAAAGATAGGTACGAGGCGGGGCGCTTGAGTCCTGCAGAAGTGTCGGTTCGAGATCGGTCATGGCTGCTATGAGCCGCCGATGACCATCTCAACGCGCTGGAACTCCTTGAGTTCGCTGTAGCCCGTTGTTGCCATCGCCTTGCGCAGTGCACCTGCCAGGTTCATCGTTCCGTCGGCCCGACGGGAGGGACCATGCAGGATCTCCTCGAAGGTGCCGGCCTGCTCCAGGGCATTGCGCTTGCCGCGAGGCAGCTGGGCGTGCCAGGCCTCGGCACCCCAATGGGCACCCTGACCGGGAGCATCAGTGGCACGAGCCAGGACCGAACTGAGCATCGCCGCATCGGCACCGCAGGCAAAGGCCTTGACGATGTCGCCACTGCGACCAAGACCACCGTCGGCAATGACGTGCACGTAGCGGCCGCCGGATTCATCGAGATAGTCGCGTCGAGCGGCGGCGATCTCAGCGATGGCACTGGCCATCGGCACGCGAACACCCAGCACATCGGCGGTTGTTGACTCTGACCCACCCCCAAAACCGACAAGCACGCCGGCTGCGCCAGTGCGCATCAGGTGCAGGGCTGCCTGATAGGTCGCGCAGCCACCGACAATCACAGGGGCTTCAAGTTCATAGATGAACTGCTTGAGATTCAAGGGTTCTTCATCACTGGTGACATGCTCTGCCGAGACCGTGGTGCCGCGGATCACCACGATGTCCGCGCCAGCACGCGAGACCAGTGGAGCGAGCACTGCGGTGGCCTGCGGGCTCACGGCTACCGCAACGGTGATGCCCGAGGCCTTGAGCTCCTTGACTCGAGACGCTACGAGATCAGGGTCGACCGGCGCGGAGGCATAGATCTGCTGCAGGCGCACGACGACATCAGCATCGGAGAGTTCGGAGATCTCCTGTAGCAGCGGCAGCGGATCGGCATAGCGCCCCCACAAGCCTTCGACATTCAAGGTGGCCAGCATGCCGAGTTCACTCAGGCGCTGGGCACTGCTCGGGCTGACGATGGAATCCATCGGCGCAGCCATGAATGGCAACTTGAACTGGTAGGCGTCAATCTGCCAGTTCGTTGACACTGCCTGCGGATCACGAGT
>DNXA01000178.1:4144-6907 GCA_003506065.1 Actinomycetota bacterium | reverse complement strand
TTCCGGTATTCGCCGTGAATCACCTGGCAGGCCACGTGGTGGTTGATGAACTGGAGCATGGCGCCCTGCCAGCCGCGGCCATCGGGCTGCTCGTGTCTGGCGGCCACTCGTCATTGCTGATGGTTCGCGACGACGCTCAGGCAATCACCTCCCTGGGTGCCACCATCGATGATGCCGCAGGAGAAGCCTTTGACAAGATCGCTCGACTCCTGGGCCTGCCATTTCCCGGTGGTCCGTGGATTGATCGCGAATCGCAGCATGGTGATGCCAAGGCGATTGAGTTTCCGCGAGGGCTCACATCGTCGCGGGATCTGCAGGAGCGCCCCTATGACTTCTCCTTCAGCGGGGTCAAGACCGCAGTTGCTCGCTGGATCGCTCAGCAGGAGCAGCTCGGCAATGCCGTTTCAGTCCCTGATGTTGCTGCCTCCTTTCAAGAGGCAGTGGTCGATGTGCTGACCCGCAAGGCGATCTCGGCCTGCAAGGACACCGGCATTGAGCATCTGGTGATTGGCGGAGGAGTCGCGGCGAACAGCAGACTGCGTGCATTGGCGACTGAACGATGCAGTGCTGCTGGCATCAGTCTGCGCATTCCCCATCCGCAGTTGTGCACGGACAACGGAGCGATGATCGCAGCCCTAGGATCGAAACTGATGCGACAGGGCGCACAGCCCTCGCCCTTGGGCTTCCCGACACTGTCCGTGCTGCCCGTCTCAACGGTCCTCATGCACGAGCAGGGTTGATCTGGCTCCTTGCACTCGGGTGATCACGATCGTGGCCGCCGTTCCTGGCGCCAGGCGCAGCTCCCTGCGCATTGCGTCAGCATCGATCTTCATCCCCCGGCACTTGATCGTCAGGTCGCCGATCTTGCGCGCGAGCAGTTCCTTGCGCAGGGCTCGAGTGTCATTGGGCAACTGCTCGAGCACGCGATAGCTGCGCAGCATCGGGTGGGGCAGGAGCTCATCAGAAGTCAGCCAACTGCTCGCTTCGTCCAGTCGATGAAGCAAACTTTGCTCGGCGCAGAAGTCATCGAGCAGCTGAGCCTGGACAAGGCTCGAGTCGGGTTCATGCAGCCACGCGCTGGTGGCCGTTGCGATCAGAGGTGCGCTGCCGTCGCCGGAGAACTGCGATCGGCCAAGGCCAAGCGCCACAGCAGTGCGCGGGGCATCAAGGGCCCAGGAGCAGAGCATCGCCTCGACGGGTTCGCGACGCATGCTTGTCCAGACGCCAGACCAGCCCTGGGGCACCAGAGTCGGATCGAATCCCGGGGCAAGCTTGACGCAGACGCGTGCGCCTCCGTGGGCCAATGACGTGACGAAGGACCAAGGCGGCGACCAGCGCTCGGGGTCGCGCTCTGATTGCGCGCGGGAGCCATCGCTTGTGCGCTGGCCACTGCGTCGAGCTGGGTCAAGGAAGATCACGGTGTCAGGTGAGAGCCGCTCGAGCAGAGAGGCAGCGACCTCGGTCGCATCGGCCTGGATCACCTGAGCCGCGGGGGCATTGACCTGCAGGTACTGCGCTGTCAGCGGATCGCGTTCCACAGCGGTCACCGCGAGGCCAGCCGCCAAGAAGGCTCGCACGTCGAATCCGAGGCCAGCAGACAGATCCAGCACCGACCCAGCCCCATGTGCCAGCAGCAGTTCTGCTCGAAACTGGGCCACCTCCGGCCGAGTGGCCTGTTCCAGCCCATCTCGAGTCAGGAGCAGTTCCGCGGCCGCAATGCCGTATCGCTCAAGGGCGATCTGACCCAACTGGGCCTGAACAATGGCCATCGAGGCGTCTTGGGGGGTCAGGCCGGGCAGCTCGCGGCGCAGGGCGGTGCCGGCCAGGAGCGGATCCTTGGGGGAGGCGTTGAGCAGACGGGCGGCCACTTCGCGGGCAGCGCGCCCCTCAGCGGAGGTGATCCATGGCATCGCAGGGAATCCTCGCAGGTGTCGGGGTTGGCACTCGACTTGACGGAGTGCTAACTGTTTGCGTAGATTCTGCGTTGGCACTCCCCGCCGGGGACTGCTAATTGACCTAACCGTTTCGCCCCCTAAAAAGGGCCCAGCCGACTATCCGGAGGACGCAACCGTGTCGGTCACCATCAAGCCACTCGAGGACCGCATCCTGGTCCAAACCCTCGAAGCCGAGCAGACCACTGCTTCAGGCCTCGTCATTCCCGACACTGCCAAGGAGAAGCCCCAGGAGGGCACCGTCATTGCAGTGGGTCCGGGTCGTTTCGACGACGCCGGTGCCAAGCGCATCCCATTGGATGTTGCTGTCGGCAATGTTGTCATCTACAGCAAGTACGGCGGCACCGAAGTCAAGTACAACGGCCAGGATTACCTCCTGCTGTCTGCACGCGACATTCTCGCAATCGTCGAAAAGTAAATCTCTGACGCAGCGCCCCGTTCACCGGTATTTCCGGGGCCGGGGCGCTTCGTTCATCGCATCGCTGATCCATTTGGAGTGAACACGCATGGCAAAGATCCTGGAATTCGACGAGGACGCCCGACGCAGTCTTGAGCGCGGCGTCAACGCACTTGCAGATGCAGTGCGCGTGACCCTTGGGCCAAAGGGCCGCAACGTCGTCATTGACAAGAAGTGGGGCGCCCCCACGATCACCAACGACGGCGTCACCATCGCTCGCGAGATCGAGCTTGAAGATCCCTACGAGAACCTTGGCGCGCAGTTGGCCAAGGAAGTAGCCACCAAGACCAACGACGTTGCTGGCGACGGCACCACCACCGCAACGGTGCTGGCCCAGGCCATGGTGCGCGAAGG
>DNXA01000178.1:3134-4015 GCA_003506065.1 Actinomycetota bacterium | reverse complement strand
TCCAACACCACGCAGATCGAACTCGAATTCACTGAGGGCATGCAGTTCGACAAGGGCTATGTCTCCCAGTACATGGTCACCGACGCCGAGCGCATGGAAGCAGTGCTCGAAGATGCCTACATCCTGATCGTTCAGGGCAAGGTTGCCAGCGTGCAAGAGCTGCTCCCGATTCTCGAGAAGGTCATGGCAGCCAGCAAGCCGCTGCTGATCATCGCCGAGGATGTCGAGGGTGAAGCACTTTCCACGCTCGTGGTCAACCGCATTCGCGGCACTTTCTCCTCTGCTGCAGTCAAGGCTCCCGCGTTCGGCGATCGCCGCAAGGCAATCCTCGAAGACGTCGCAGTGCTCACCGGCGCGCAGGTGGTTGCCCCCGAGGTCGGGCTCAAGCTCGATCAGGTCGGCCTTGAGGTGCTCGGCTCAGCTCGTCGCATCGTGATCACCAAGGACACCACCACCATCGTTGATGGCGGCGGTGCACACGGTGTGGTCACTGATCGCGTTGCGCAGTTGCGCAAGGAGATCGAATCCTCGGATTCGGATTGGGACAAGGAGAAGCTGCAGGAGCGTCTTGCCAAGCTCAGTGGCGGTGTTGTGGTCATCAAGGTCGGCGCCCACACCGAGGTTGAGCTCAAGGAGAAGAAGCACCGCATCGAAGACGCTGTCTCGGCAACTCGCGCAGCGATCGATGAGGGCATCGTCTCCGGTGGTGGCGCCGCACTCGTGCAGGCCATCTCGGTTCTCAAGGATGATCTCGGTCTGACCGGCGATCAGGCCACCGGCGTTCGCATCGTCCGCTCTGCAGCCGTCGAGCCACTTCGCTGGATCGCTGAGAACGCAGGCGAGCAGGGCTACGTGGTGGTCTCCAAGGTGCAGGAGCTTCC
>DNXA01000178.1:1660-3000 GCA_003506065.1 Actinomycetota bacterium | reverse complement strand
CTTCGGGGGGATTCTTCGTTCTGTGCGAGTTCACATGGGCTCGCAGCAGGACAGGGTTCGGTCACTTTGCTCTTGGTCTTTGTTCCGCCATGAACGCGATAGCCTGCACGCGCTGAAGCGCTTATCTGGCCTCAGTCGAGCACCGGGGGACTGACGATGAGATTCGACTGGCGCCTGGCTTTCGCTGTCGTGGCGATGTTTGGACTCTTCTTCACAATTCTGGCCTTCCCGGACACGGTTCCGTTCATCTTCATCTGGGCCGTGGCCATCGGCATCGCAGCTTTTGCATCGCCCTTGGCAACAACGGCATTCGGCGTGTTGGCAGCGGGCCTATCGCTTCTGGCCTGGGCACTGACGGACAACTTCGAAATGCCGCTCGTGCTCTTTCGAACAGTGGGATTCGTCATCCTTGTAGCTATCGCCTGGTTCATCTCGCAGCGGCGAAGCCGTGCTGATGAACTCATCAGACTCAATGCCAGTCGGGATTCATTGACCGGATTGGTCAATCGTCGGCTTCTCATCGAACGCTTTGATGCACAACTGAAGCTGCGCGAACAGCATGACTACGCGGGCGTGATCTATGCCGATATTGATCAGTTCAAGAAGATCAATGACACGGCCGGCCATCGAGTTGGCGACGAGGTGCTCGTCATCGCCAGTGATCGCATCCAGGCCAGCGTTCGAGCCGGGGACACCGTTGCCAGATTCGGTGGTGACGAATTTGTGGTGGCTCTGCCAGATGCCGGCAGCGCAGAAGGTGTCAAGATCGTCTGCGAGCGGATCTCGACTCTCATTGCCGAACCGATCATCACAAGTGCGGGAGGTCGCACTGCGAGTGTGACCATGGGCGCCGCTGGAGCAGGCAACCCTTCTCGGTTGACGCCAGAAGAGCTGATCGACTCAGCCGATCAACAGCTCATGAAGGCCAAAGCGTCGGCACCTGGCACGTATCTGTTCGTCGAGCTGTGATTCCCAAGGCCCGGATGGCCCCTGTGCGATGACCGGTAGCCTTAGCCCATGACAGGTGAAGTCCCGGAGAAGTTCGCATACTTGGGTTTGACCTACGACGATGTGCTGCTCTTGCCGTCTGAATCAGATGTCGTTCCCAGCGCCGTCGACACCTCGGCCTTTGTGACCCGCAATATCAAGGTGAAGGTTCCCCTGGTGTCCAGCGCCATGGATACCGTCACGGAGGCCCGCATGGCAATCGCCATGGCCCGCTTCGGTGGCGTTGGCGTGCTGCATCGCAACCTGTCGATCGAGGAGCAGGCAATCCAGGTCGACATGGTCAAGCGCTCTGAAGCGGGCATGGTCAGCCATCCCGTCACGTGCCTGCCAAG
>DNXA01000178.1:0-1634 GCA_003506065.1 Actinomycetota bacterium | reverse complement strand
GATGACATGACGCGCCCGGCCTCTGAAGTCATGACCCGCATGCCGCTCGTCACTGCGCCTGTTGGTGTGAGCCCCGAAGACGCACTGGCGATTCTTGCCTCGCACAAGGTTGAGAAGCTGCCGCTCATCGATGAAAGCGGTCGCCTGCGCGGCTTGTTCACCGTCAAGGATTTCACCAAGACCGACAAGTACCCCAACGCCACGAAGGATCCCGGTGGCCGTTTGGTTGTCGGCGCAGCAGTGGGTGTCGGTGAGGATTCAGAGCGTCGAGCCAAGACCCTCATCGAAGCAGGTGTTGACTTTCTCGTTGTTGATACTGCGCATGGGCATTCACGCGCAGTAATCGACATGGTTCGCCTGCTCAAGAGCCAGACGCACATCGACATCATGGGTGGCAATGTGGCAACCCGCGAGGGAGCGCAAGCCCTTGTTGATGCTGGTGCCGACGGCATCAAGGTCGGCGTTGGTCCAGGCTCGATCTGCACCACCCGCATCGTTGCTGGCGTCGGTGTTCCGCAGATCTCGGCGATCTACGAAGCCTCTCTTGCCGCACGCCCCGCCGGTGTTCCGGTGATCGGCGATGGCGGCCTTCAATACTCCGGTGACATTGCCAAGGCACTTGTGGCCGGCGCTGACGTAGTGATGCTCGGCTCATTGTTGGCCGGAACCGAAGAGGCCCCTGGCGACGTGGTGTTCATCGGCGGCAAGCAGTTCAAATCCTATCGCGGCATGGGCTCACTCGGCGCGATGCAGTCGCGCGGCGAGGCCCGCTCGTACAGCAAGGATCGCTACTTCCAGGACGATGTGCTCAGCGATGACAAGCTGGTGCCCGAGGGCATCGAAGGATTGGTGCCCTATCGCGGGCCACTCACTGCGGTCGCGCACCAACTCGTCGGCGGCCTGCGCGCAGCAATGGGCTACTCCGGTGCTGAGACCGTGCCTGATCTGCACGAGCGCGGAAGATTCGTCCGCATCACTTCTGCCGGATTGCGCGAGTCACATCCGCATGATGTGCAGATGACCATCGAAGCTCCGAACTACACCGGGCGTTAGGCGAACATGGACACCATCGAGATCGGTGGGACCAAGCGTGCCCGCCGCGGGTACACCTTTGACGAGATTGCGATCGCGCCGAGCCGGCGCACTCGTGATCCGCAGGCAGTGTCAACGAACTGGCAGATTGACGCCTACCAGTTCAAGTTGCCATTCATGGCTGCGCCGATGGATTCCATCGTCAGCCCGAGCAGTGCCCAGCGCCTGAGTGAACTCGGCATGCTGGCCACCTTGAATGTCGAAGGCTTGTGGGGGCGCTATGCCGATCCGCTGCCGCTGCTGCTGGAGATCTCCGAACTCTCCGATGCTGATGTCGTCGTGCGCCTGCAGCAGATCTATGCCTCCACGCCGGTCGACCCTGATCTCGTAGCGACTCGAGTCAAGGAACTCAAGGCCTCGGGCATCACCGTTGCGGTAGCCGTGAGCCCGCAGGCCACCGCAGTGCTCGCTCCACTGGTATCGCGCGCAGGCGCGGACATCGTGGTGATCCGCGGCACCACGGTCTCGGCAGAGCATGTCACCCGTGATGAAGAACCCTTGAATCTCAAGCAGTTCATCTATGAACTTGAAGCCCCTGTGAT
>DNXA01000019.1:8364-21529 GCA_003506065.1 Actinomycetota bacterium | reverse complement strand
GCGAACATCACCGAGTAGGCATCAACAACCCACTGGAGTTGAGCAGTGCTTGCGCCAAGATCTTGTTGCAGTCTGGGCAATGCCACATTGACGATGGTGTTGTCCAAAGAGATCAGTGCCAGAGCGCCCGAGAGCACGGCAAGGACAGTCCATCGATTCCGCACGCCGGAGAGCCTATGCGCCGGCTCAAGCCTGGAACTGAATCAGATGGCGGGAGTTGCAGCGGCGGCTCGATGCATCCTCGCTGCCCAACGCGCGCCGTACAGCCCGGCAGCCAAGGCATCANNGGCAGCCAAGGCAGCAGCCGCCCCAACACCCAGCGCCCAACGCGGTCCAGCCGTTTCTGCGATCCATCCGACGATCGGAGCGCCAATGGGCGTGCTCCCGATGAAGGCCACTGTCCACAGTGACATCACCCGACCACGCATCTGCGGATCAGTGTGCAACTGCACTGCACTGTTGCCTGCAGATGTGAACCAGACGCTGGCCGCGCCAACGGGAATCATGGCGATCGAAGCCCAGATCACGCTGGGCATCAGGGCAGTCACCAGGATTGCGAGCCCAAAGACTGCGGAAGCCAAGGCGATCGCCTTGATGCCACTTGTCTGTCTGCTTGCGCTCACGAGTCCGCCGATGACAGCGCCCACACCCATCGCGGCCGAGATCACCCCCAGACTCAAGGCATCGCCGTGGAAGGTCTCAGCTGTGAAGGCAGGCAGCACCACCTGGAACTCGTAGGCAAGCATCCCCACCACTGACATCATGATGAGCGGTACGCGAAGATCGGGAGTCCGCCAGACGTAGCGCAGGCCTTCCCGCAATTGGCCAGGCGCCCGCTCAACTGGCTCGCTTGGAATGAGCAGGTCACCCTTCATCGATGCATACGCTGCGATCACCGCCACGAAACTCGCGGCGTTCACCGCGAAGCACCAGCCCAGGCCGATGGTGGCGATCATGACACCGGCAAGTGCCGGGCCAACGATTCGTGCTCCATTGATGACGACGGAGTTCAGGCTCACGGCATTGCGGACAAGTTCCGGCGGGACCATCTCGCGAACGAAGGCCTGGCGGGCGGGCATATCAAGCACGTAGATGAATCCAAGCATCAACGACAGGGCAAGCACGAGCACGATGGATGCATGATCGGTCAGCACGAGAATGGCCAGGAGTGCTGCCTGCAGGCCAGCCAGGCACTGAGTGACGAGCAACAGCTTGCGCTTGTTGAAGCGGTCCACGAGCACTCCACCGTATGGGCCGAAGACCAGCACGGGAAGGAATTGGAAGGCGACTGCCAGGCCGATTGACGCAGCCGAACCGGAGATCTCCAGGATGAGCCAAGCCATCGCAACCGACTGAATCCAGGTGCCGATGAGCGAAACGGCTTGGCCAGCAAAGAACTTCCGGTAGTTGGGCTGCGCCAATGAAACAAAGGTGCCGATAGCCATCAAGCGTGCTCGCTTTCCAAAATGCACTCTGTGATCTCAGTGTCAGGTCGCGTTGTCCTCGACCTCGCTTCGAGTGTGCGGGGTCTGTTCATGGTGCGTGATGCGAGAAGGGATCGCCTTGGCTGCATAGGCCGCACCAGCAAATGCGAGCATGGCAGCCACGACCAGGGCCAGACGCATCCCGAAGATGTACGAGGATCCCGCGATGTCCATCAACGGACCGCGGATCGCCTCGGGGAGAGAATCCGCAAGGTGCACGGCCGCAGAAAGCGAAGCCCCAGCGTCCGAGATCGAGTCGGCAGAGACATCGGCAATCGCAGGCGCGTTGTCACTGAAGCGAGACTGGAATCCAACAGTGGCAATGCCACCGAGCAGCGCAATGCCCAGGGCCTGACCTGATTGGCGTGTGATCTGATTCAGCGCAGAAGCGCCACCTGAACGCTCGGGTGGCACCGCCGTCATCATTGCTTCGGTGCTCGCAGGCATGAACACACTGAATGCAACGGCCATGAGCGCGAAGCCAAGCCCGAGCATCCAATAGGTAGAGGTCGTTGACGTAGTGGTGATCGCCAGCGCAGCGACACCAGTCATGGCCGTGCCGAATGCAATGGTCTTGCGAAGGCCGAATCGCTGCATGATCCAAGGAGCGCGTGGCACAACGATCAGGTTCACGATGACAATGGGGCCAGAGGTCGCAATCGCTGCCTGCAACGGCGTGTATCCCTTCACCAACTGCAATGAGATGGTGGCCAGGAACATCGCACCTGACATTGCGATGAAAGCAATCGTGAGAGTCAGAGCAGCCGCACTCAGTTGAGGACTCTTCAGCAACGACATCTCGAACATCGGAGTGGATGTGTGATTCTCCCAAACGACGAAGAGCGCGCTAGCGCCCAAGCCGAGGGCAAGGCCACACAGGATCGGCAGGCTCGTCCAGCCGTGGCTGGGAGCTTCAATGACCGACCAGATCAGTGCGCCAAGGGCAATGGTGGACAGCAGAGCGCCGAGAAGATCGAATCGTGCTGCATCAGGGTCGTGCGAATCAGGCACCATCACCATGCACAGCACGATCGTCACTGCCAGCAATGGCAGGTTCACCAGGAAACAGGCCTGCCAGCTGAACCAGGCCAGCAGCAGGCCTCCTGTGATGGGCCCGATGAACGATCCGATGGCATTCATCAGGGACCAGTAGGCAATGGCCTTGCGTCGCTCCATCGCCTCCCTGAATACATCGACCAGAATCGACAGAGTCGCAGGAAGAGTGAGAGCAGCGCCAACGCCCATCAGGCCGCGCCAGATGATCAGCTGAATTGGATCAGTTGCCAGCGCAGCCCCGAAGGTTGTCAGCAGGGTTACGGCAAGACCAGCAATGAGGGCCTTCTTGCGCCCGTACTTATCGCCGATCGCGGCACCGGTAAGCAGCAGTCCCGCCAGAACGACGATGTAGGAGTCGACGATCCACTGCAACTGTGAGTCGCTCGCGCCAAGTTCATGGACAAGAGTCGGCAGGGCGGTATTCAGGATCGACACCTGCATGGTGACAGTCACCAGCACTATGCAAAGGACAACGAGAACCCACCAGCGACGTGGGTGCCCATGGTCGTGGGCGCCTGACATTGCTGCAGTCTGTCATTTCACTCTGCGCGAAATCTCCTGTTCTGCCTTTGGCGAACCGATCAGCGCGGCAGTTTGCGAAAGACCGGCCGAGGCAAAGTCTTGAGCCCAGCCATCAAGAATCGCAATGGGCCGGGGGCGTAGACCGTCTCGCGGCCCTTGCGCAGCGCCTTGACTACAAGCTCGCCGACCGCCTCCGGATCAACTGACAATGGGGCCTCGGCCATGCCCGCGGTCATCTTGGTGCGAACAAATCCCGGGCGCACGACCAGCACCTTGGCACCGGTGCCGTGCAGGGCGTCACCAAGTCCTTGCCCGAAGGCGTCAAGGCCTGCCTTGGTGGAGCCGTAGATGTAGTTCGAACGGCGAGCGCGGTCGCCGGCAACGCTGGAGAACACCACCAAGGTGCCGTGACCCTGGCTGCGCAGGCGCTGGGCCACATGCAGGCCGACGCTGAGCGCACCTGTGTAGTTCGTGGTGGCGACCTCAACTGCAAGATCGGGACTGGCTTCCTCTGCCAGCTGATCGCCCAGCACTCCGAAGGCCAGCAGGGTCACGTCGATGTCTCCTGCATCGAAAATCGCGTCTACGAGGGCTCCGTGCTCACTGGTCGCTTGCGCTTGAAAGTCGACAGCGCAAACACCAGCGATGCCGTCGGCCGTCAGGGCAGCCACTGCGGCATCGCGCCCCGCTGAGGGGCGCGCGGCCAGGATCACGCGCCGCAGTCGCTCGCGAGGAAAGGCTCGCACGGTTGCCAGTGCGATCTCACTTGTCCCGCCGAACACCAGGATCGCCTGTGGTTCACCCAGTGCGTCATTCATGTGAGCCCCTTTGCATCATCAGATCGACAGTCGCCGTGCAAGATCGGAGGTGAAGACCCCACGAGGATCGAGTTCATCGCGGATCTTCTGCCATTCACCCAGACGAGGGTACGTGCGTGCAAACATCTGAGGGGACTGGCGGGAATCCTTGGCCAAGTACAGCCGACCACCCGCATCGGCGACGAGATCATCGAGTTCATCAAGCACCGTTCCCAGTCCCGGTAGCCCGGCGGGCACATCCGCTGCAAGAGTCCAGCCGGTCTTCGGGAACGACAGCGGCGCAGGATTTGCCTCGCCAAATCGTTTGAGCACCGTGAGAAAACTCGGAGCCGAGATGCCCCTCAGGCGATCCAGGGCCACCCGGACGAGCTCTGAAGCCGAATCCGGCACGACGAACTGGTACTGGAGGAAACCGCCAGGACCATAGACGCGATTCCAGTTCTGCACACCATCAAGGGGATGGAAGAAAGCTCCGATTGATTGAATCTCGTCGGCGCGATCCAGGGGAGCCCGGCGGAACCAAGCCTCATTGAATGCCTTCACTGTCAGTTTGTTGAGCAGGCCAGGCGGGAAGAGATTCGGCGCAGAGGCCAGAGCCTTGGGAGCGAACGCAAGTGCTGTTGATCGCTGCTTGTCTGAGAGCTGATCCAAACTTGCGTGATCGCCACTGGTGATGATTCCACGCCCAGAGGCAGACACCGTGTCAATCCACGCGACGGTGTAGCGGTATCTGCTGTCGCCAGTGACCATGTGGGCCATCACTTCTTCAAGATCATCCACCCGCTTGGTGTCCACCGACATGCGCGAAGTCTCGATCGGGATGACGTCAAAGCACGCAGATGTCATTGCACCTGTCAGGCCCATCCCTCCGATGGTTGTCCAGAACTGAGCACTCGTGGAGTCATCCGGATTCAATTCTCGAAGTTCTCCGTTGCCGTCAACCAAGCTCAATTGGCGCACATGGGCACCAAAAGTGCCATCGACATGATGGTTCTTCCCGTGCACATCCGCCCCGATGGCCCCGCCCACCGTGATCATCCGCGTTCCCGGGGTCACAGGGACGAATGCTCCCAGCGGCACGATCGTGCGCATGACTGCATCCAGGCTTGCGCCCGCACCTGCCGTGACCAATCCGGCTTCTGCGTCGTAGTCGATGCTGTTGATCGACTGCAGATCGAGTACGCGTGCACCGCCGCTTTGCGCCGCGTCACCGTATGAGCGACCAAGCCCACGAACCAGGACTCCCCGAGGGCCAGCAGTGCGCACCGCCTCCTGCACCTCGGCCGTGGAAGTGCACGGCACGACCTGCGCCAGGCTGGGCGCCGTACGGCCCCATCCGGTGAGCAGTTGCTCACCTTGTTGAAGTGAAAGTTCCTGCGTCATCTCATACCCCCATCGCACCAAGGCCGAACAGGACCACCCACACCAAGCCAATGAGCAGCAGCACGCGATCTGCGAGAACAGCATCCTCGGGAGCCTCCGCCTTGCCCCGATCAATGCTCACGGCATAGCGCAGAACTCCCAGCACAAATGGCAGCACGCTCCACTGCGCCCAGGGCAGAGTCGACGGAGCCGCACCCACCTCGAATGCCCAGAAGCAGTAGGCCGTGATCGTCACCGAGGCAGCCATGCCCCAGACAAAGCGCAGGTAGCCAAGCGTGTACCCAGACAGACTCCTGCGTTGAGCGCTGGCATCGTGATCGCCCGAAGCCAGCACACCTGAGAGCTCGCAATAGCGCTTGCCTGCTGCCATGAACAGCGAACCGAACCCCGCCACGATCAAGAACCATTGCGAGATCCGAAGGTCAGAGGCCACGCCACCGGCCACGGCACGCAGGAGGAATCCCATGGAGAGCACAGCCAGCTCGATGACTGGCTCATGCTTGAGGCCAAGGGAATAGGAGATGGTAAAGAGGAGATACAGCCCAATGACTCCGGCAAGCGCGGGCGCAATGAGCAGGGCAATGGAGAATCCGGCAATGAGCAGGACAACGGCCAAAGCAATGGCTCTGCCGGCCGAGAGCTCACCCGCGGCTATCGGGCGGTACCTCTTGGTGGGGTGCTCCTGATCGGCTTTGACATCACGAAGATCATTGATGACGTAAGTGCCGCTGGAAGCAAGGCAGAAGGCGAAGAATGCGCCAACAGTCGGCCAGAACACATCGGCCTGGAGAACCTTGCCTGCTGCGAGAGGTGCTGCAAAGACGAGCAGATTCTTCACCCACTGGCGCGGGCGCATGGCAACGACGGCGGCGAGCAGTGGAGATCGACGGGCAATCAGGGTTGTCATCGAGATTCCAATTGGAACTCGCGAACCTCACTTGCAGCCGGTTCTGAATCTCCGGCAATCCGCGCGAGCTGAGGCACGATGACGAGCCAGGCAAGCAGGTGCATCACCAACAGCCAGATGCGCGTTGACCACAGCACCGTGCTCGGCTGCATCAGCGGAAGCACCAGACTTGCCAGTACGACAACCACGCTGGCAATCAGCACGATCACGCGTGCGTGCTTGCGCCCCAGGACAAGGACGATGGCGAACCCAGCAAGCACAGAAACCAGGACCGTCAGGACAAAGGGCATGAACCATGCGATGCGGACCGGGGCCTCGCCTTGGCTGAGCACCACCTCGAAAGGCACACCCAGAAGAGAGCCCAATCCGAAGATCAGCAGGCAGATGACTCCAGCCCAGGTGCCGACAACAACTGCGGCGTAGAGCAGCGATCTCAAGCCTGGATTCGAGGAGCGCGGAGGAGCAATCGGCGTCACCGAGTGCAACCACATCCGCTTCATCTGCACATTGTGTCGAATCCGCGACCGTGCGCGGAGCGCAGGCAACATTTCACAAGGGCACAGGCCCAGACGGCCGCTTCACGACATTGAACGGCGGCGTAAAGTCGCGATGTGCGCAAATGGAGGCAGGTATGGCAGTGAGGACTTCTGCCAGGCCTACGACTCCCCTCCCGCTCGGCCTGCTGGGCTTGGCGGCGCTCATCGCCTTGGTCAGCGTTCTGGCAGTCGGCCTGGTCGTCGCGGGCGGCGCATATGAGGCACCCGCGCTTGGCTTGCCGGATCCTGGACCAGCCGTGGTCTGGGGTTCGCCCATATTGCGTCTCCTCACGGATGTTGCGGCACTTGTCACGATCGGCTGGCTGCTCTCAGCCAGTGTTCTGGATCCAGCCGGAAAGAATGGCGTTGTCTCCCCTGCCGGGCGTAGGGATCTCGTGCGAGCAGGGCTTGCAGCGTGTGCGTGGGCGGTGCTTGCGCTCGTGCAGATGGTCTTCTCGCTGGCCAACGTCCTCGGGCTCACGCTGATCGAGGCTCTCAATCCGCAGGTCATCGCCACTTACGCCAATGAAGTGCCGGCCACCCGCGCGTTGATAGCTGTAGCCGCCCTCGCACTTGTGGTGGCCGTTGGCTGTTTTCTCAGCTCGTCCACGGGCGCGGCGATGGGCTGGTTGGTCACGTCGCTGCTCGCTGCCGCACTGCCCGCACTGGGTGGCCACGGCGCCGGGCTCGGCGATCACGCGATGGCCCTCTCCAGTGGCGTCGCCCACATTCTTGGCGCCTACCTCTGGGTCGGCGGGCTGCTGGCACTTGCCCTGCACGCAGTTCGACGCGATATGCCGATTCAACGAGCCGTGCAGAAGTTCTCAAGCATCGCGCTGATCGCCTTCGTCCTGGTTGCTGTCAGCGGCATGGCCAACGCCTACACCAGGCTGGACACGGTCAATCAGCTCTTCTCAACTGGGTACGGCCAGGTCATCGTCTTCAAGCTGTTCATCTTGGTGACTTTAGGCGTGATCGCTTTGGTGATGCGCGAGCGCATCACCAACTCCCTGACCACCTCGCGCATTGCAGTGTTCGTCCGAGTCGCCGCCCTCGAACTTCTCACCATGGGCGTGGCCATCGCACTGGGAGTCGCGCTGTCTTCATCTGCGCCACCACGTGTAGAAACGCAGTTCACTTCATATGGTGAAAGTCTGCTCGGATTTGCCTACCCATCCTCGCCAACCTTCGATTCCGTTGCCTTCGGCTTCCACCTTGACCCGCTCTTCTTCGTCGGCTCCCTGGTCGCCGCAGGGCTGTACATCGCGGGTGTGGCACGCATGCGCTCGCGCGGACACCTGTGGCCATGGGGACGAACGATCTCGTGGATGCTCGGGCTCGTTGTCGTGATCTGGTGCACCAACGCCGGGATCTCCCAGTACGCGCAAGTGTCAGTGGGCCTGCACATGTTGCAGCACATGACCTTGACGATGCTGGCACCGATCCTGCTCGTCCTGGGAGCTCCGGCGACACTGGCCCTGCGGGCGCTGCGGCCATCGCATGGGCATGAGCGCGGTCCACGAGAGTGGCTCGTCTGGTTCCTTCACAGTTGGATCACCCGAATCCTCACCAACCCGTTCTACGTGTTTGTGGTGTACGTGCTCGGCCTCTATGGGCTGTATCTGACTCCAGCATTCGGTTGGCTGATGGGCAGTCACGTCGGGCACATCGTGATGCAGCTGCACTTCCTGTTCTCCGGCTACCTGTTCTACTGGGTCGTCATCGGCGTTGATCCTCGACCCAGGCCGTTGTCCTATTGGGCTCGCCTGCTGCTGCTGCTCCTGGCCCTTGCAGTTCATGGCTTCTTCGCTGTCATCCTGATGATGAGTTCCACCCCACTGGCCTATGAGTGGTACGGGATCGTTCGTCCGCCTTGGATACCGGATCTGCTGCAGGACTCCTTGAACGGCGGCCAGGTGGCATGGGCGCTCTCTGAGATTCCCACCCTCATCGTGATGATCGTCATCTCGATCCAATGGGCGCGCAGCGACGACCGAGAAGCCAAGCGGAATGACCGTCAGGCTGATCGCGACGGCAATACCGAGCTCAACGCATACAACGATCATCTCGCGCGCCTTGCCGAACGCGATCAGCGCCAGCGATGAGACTCCGCTTGATCGGCCGTGCGGCCCTGTGCGGGGCCATCGGACTGCTGGGACTGGTTGCTTCTCCGGCTTCGGCTGCTGATCAGACCTTCGAGCTCCCAGGAACCAGCAACAGCAGGCAAGTCGTCCTGGTCACAGCCAAGAGCATGAAGTCCACAACTGCCACCCTTGCCACATACGAGCGCACGGCCCAGGGCTGGAGGCAGATTGGGCGTTCGACCACAGCCTTCCTCGGGCGCCATGGCCTCGTCCCAGGCCTTCTGCGAAAGCAATCCACCGGCACCACGCCGATGGGCACCTACGCGCTGAACTCCTCGTTTGGTCGACTGCCGGATCCCGGAGCGAAACTCCCGTACACCCAGATCGACCGCAATGACGCCTGGACTTACAACCCCAAGGTGCCTTCGACTTACAACCTCTTCCAGGATGCTGATCGCAGTTGGCGCTCCTACGGTGGATACGTCGAGCATCTATGGCAGTTGGGACCGCAATACGACTACGTCGTGACGACCAGCTTCAATGAGCCCACCGGCACGATCACCCGATCAAGTGCTGGCGTGCGGCGCACTGACAAACCCAGCAACACCGCTCGTGGCGGCGGGATCTTCCTGCACGTGTCAAAAGGCGAACCGACAGTCGGCTGCGTCAGCATTCCAAGGGCCGATATGCGTCGCATCATGCGTTGGCTGGATCCAAGCGCCCATCCCGTGATAGTGATCGGGCTGAAAGCTAATCTGCAACGCTGAATCCAGTTGTGAACTTGATATCGCGCAGTACCGGAAACGAGTCGCGAACCTCCCGAACACTTGTGACGTCGACAGACCCGAACACCAAGCACTCTTCAGCACCACCCTGGGCAACAACTTCACCCAGAGGATCCACGATCTGCGAGAGCCCACCGAGCATCATTGGGCCGTCGGGGCCATTCTGGGTTCCGACCTGATTGCATGCGATGACCCAGCATTGATTCTCAATGGCTCTGGCGCGCACAAGAACCCTCCAGTGCTCTATGCGTGAGTGCGGCCAACCCGAAGTCACGACCACAGATTCGGCTCCCTGCGCTCCAAGTGCGCGAAAGAGCTCGGGGAATCGCAAGTCATAGCAAGTGCTCAATCCAGTACGACCGAGGTCGGTCTGGGTCAGCACAAGCTCCTCACCGGCAGACATCACCGCGCTTTCGCCTGATGCGAAGCCAAACAGGTGGATCTTGCGATACCTCGCAATCAGATCACCGCTGGGGGCGAAGAGCAGGCTGGTGTTGAAGAGCCTTCCCGAATCATCGCGCTCTGCGATGGACCCGGCATGAAGCCAGACCCCTTGGGCGCGTGCTGCTGCACCGAGCTGCCTTGCCAGCGGACCGAGGATTGACTGAGCATGAGTGCGGATCGCATCCAGGTCGAAGGCCCCCACGTGCCAGAGCTCGGGCAGCACAAGGAACTCCGCGTTTGCGGCAGCCTCTGGAATCAGGTTCAGCACACGCGCCACACGAGCATCTGGTGACTCCGCGCTGGATACCTCAAGCTGCAGGAGCGCTACCGACACCGACATGTCCAGAGCCTAGGCCGCAATGCGCAGGCATTGACCTTGGTGCACAATGCGAGCACACGGATGATCGATTCGCAGTCCTGCGATCGACCACACAGCGAGAGGCTCCTCATGAAGCGCATCCCCTCTGCAATCGGCGCTGTCCTCGTGATTGCCACGGGCTTGTCCGCCGCACCCAGTTATGGGATGGGCACAGGCAATCCGTATGAGGATCAGCAGGCCGGCGTCTCGTACACCGTGTACCAGCCCTCGTACACCGCAGGTTTGAAGACTCCGCCAACGGGCTCGGGGCAGGCTGAGTGCCCGGCCGGCACCGACCAGGATCTGGGCGTCTCGTACGGCAAGAAGGCCGCTCTTTACTTCACTGTGACAGAGGGCAACCCGCTGTGCTCCGATGTCGGCAGCGGCCCTACCGTGCTGACGACCACCATCAAGGGTGCGCGCGCGACCGTGCAGGCGTACTGCGATCCAGCCAAAGTGAAGATCTGCACCAAGGCGGACGTATTGAAGTACGGCGGACATCTTTCGGTGACTCTGCCGGCGATCAAGGGTCTGACCAAGACCATGGTGGTGATCGAGACCACAGGCAAGCAGAAGCTCTCTGCCCAGCAGTTGGTACTCGTTGCCAGAAGCATGAAGCCGGTCAACTGAGTGCAGCGAGTCCGCTGATTTCAGCCCTTAGGGCATTGCGCTGGCCGCGGCGATTACCGCAGACTCTCGTTGGGCATTGAGTTGTTCAGCGAACCAGCCCGTTGCCTGCTCAAGCTCATCGCGGGTTCCTGACTCGACAATCCTTCCGTTCTCCAGCACCACCACACGAGCGCTTGCGGGAATAGCGAGCAGGTGATGGCTGATCGTGATGGTGGTATTCGACACAAACTCCTCGAGCAGCATCTCCTCCAGAGCGCGCGCATTCTCAGCATCCAGGTGCGCTGTGGGCTCATCCAGCAAGATGAGCGAACGCGGCTCGATCAACAGGCGAGCAACACCTATCCTTTGCGCTTCGCCGCCGGAGATCGTAGAACCGAAACTGCCCACCCGAGTGTCGATGTCCTGCGGCAGACGGTCGAGCATCGGCTGCAGCTGGGAGTCGGCGAGCGCAGCTCGCACCCGACTCTCGTCGGCAGTCTGACGACCAAGGGATACGTTCTCCTCGATGCTGGTGCCGAAGATATGCGCGCGCTGTTCAAGCAGGCCAACGTGCGTGCGCAGTTCATCCTGATCGACTGAGGCCAGTTCCACTCCATTGACCGTGATGCTCCCGCTGTATCTGGCGAATCCCATGAGCACCGACACGAGGGTCGACTTGCCGGCACCACTCGGACCGACCAGGTAGACATGCTCGCCCTGAGCAATCGACANNGGCTCAAGACTCATGGGCGCACTTGGCTCGCTGACCGGAGACTTCATATGAGAAAGAGAATCCAAGCGCACGGCTGCAGCCCGCACCCCCTGCTCGGCAATCGCGGCACCCGGAATCACTGCCAGAACATCGAAGACTGCAATAGGCAGCAGCGCAGCCACGGCCAACCAGACCGGGGCCACCTGGCCATTGAGCACAGCTGGACCCACGAGGCAGATGCTGCCGACAACAGCTATGCCCTGCACTGCAGTCATCAAGCCTCCTGCAAGACCAAGGCCCAATGCCTCGCGACGACCGATTCGCGTGAGTTGTTCATCAATGCTCGCCAACTGCTCGGCCACCCGGTTGCTTGCGCCAAAGGCCTGGATATCTGATGCAGCAGAGAACGCAGAGACAAGCGACGAGGAGAGCTCACCACGAAGTGGCGCGAGTCGGGCCTGCGCCTTCGCTGTCAAGCGAGAGATGAGCCACGGCACCACGACAACTCCGATGAAGCCCACGACAAGCATGAGCACTGCTGCAGCTGGCAGCAGCCACCAGAAGAACACCACTGCGCCCAGCGCAACAACGGCACCCTGCGCCCAAGGGAGCAGCACGCGCAGAGGCAGGTCCACGGCAGTGTCGACGTCAGCAATCATCCTGGCGAGCAGATCACCGCGCCCGAAGTGTGCGATCCCATTCGGAGCGAGGCGTTCCAGCTGCGAGTAGACGGCGACTCGAAGCCCAACCAGGCCACGGAAGGCTGCGTCATGACCGGTCAATCGCTCGGCGTAGCGAAGGATTGCGCGCCCAAGAGCGAAGGCACGAACCATCGCGCCTGCAACCGCAAGCATCAGCACTGGCGGTGCACCGGACGCGGTCGCGATCAGCCAAGCAGCGGTTCCTATCAGTGCCACTGCACAAGCAGACGAGACAATCCCAAGCACCGTCGCACCCGCGAGCTCCCAGCGCTGAGCTCGCATCGCCTGCCAGAGCCGACGCTCGGCCGACACGCTCATGGAGTGCTGCCTGGAACGTGAACGATGCGATCAGCAATGGCCAACATGGCCTGCCGATGAGCGACAACGAGAACGATGACGCCCTGCTCAGCTGCACGCTTCAGCGCATGAAGGACTGCACCCTCACTGCGTGAGTCAAGAGCTGCCGTCGGCTCATCCAGGATGAGAATCGCAGGCTCGCGAATCATCGCTCGTGCAAGTGCGAGTCTCTGCGCCTGTCCAACGGAAATCCCGCTGCCATCGACGTTGATGAGACGGTCAAGTCCGGCAGTGTCTGCTGCGAATTCGTCCGCAACTCCAGCTTCGGCGAGACTGGCCCATACGGCACCATCTGTAGCCGACGGGGCACCCAGGGTCACTGCCTCTCTTATGGAGATGTGCGGAGCGAGCGAAGCGGATACGAGTTGTGGTCGCTGCGGTACCCAGCCAATCTGGCTCATCCAGGTGT
>DNXA01000019.1:0-8307 GCA_003506065.1 Actinomycetota bacterium | reverse complement strand
GCCTGATGATCACCAAAACTCACACTCAGCCCAGTGACGCCGAGTTCAGTGATCTCATCAGGAACACCCGCAGCTGGCTCTTGCGGCACAGGGCTCGACTCGATGAGTGCAAATATCTGCTCCGCGGCGCCCATCCCCTCCGCTGCAGAGTGAAACTGCTGCCCGACCATCCGCAGTGGCAGATAGGCCTCCGGGGCAAGGATCAGTATGAACAGGGCCGCGCTGTACTCGATCTGACCCTCGGCCAGTCGCAGACCGACTGAGACCGCCACGAGCGCAACAGAGACGGTGGCCAGAAGCTCCAGCACGAGTGAGGACAGGAATGAGATGCGCAGGACGCCCATTGTTGATGAGCGGTACTCCTCGCCGATCCCCCTGATTGCTCGCTCCTGTGCCTTGGCGCGGCCGAAGGCCTTCAAGGTCGGCAGTCCTGACACCAGATCAAGGAAGTGACCCGAGAGCTGTCCAAGCACTCGCCATTGCCGGTCCACGCGCGACTGCGTGTACATCCCGATGAGAGCAAGGAACAGTGGGATCAGCGGGATGGTCACTGCCAGGATCACTGCACTCAGCAGATCAGCCCCGAGCACTACAGCCAGGATCGTCAACGGCACGATGACCGCGAGCACCAACTGAGGCAGGTACCTCGCGTAGTACGAGTCCAAGCCATCAACGCCGCGGGACAGCAGGGCTGCCGTCTCTCCGGATCGCGTGCCCGCTGGGCCGTACTCACCACCGCGCATCACAGCAGCTTCAGCAGATGCCCGCAGTTCGCGCTTGGCCTGGGCTGAGGATCGAAACGCTGTGGCTTCGGCACACCAATGCAGCATCGCTCGCACGGCAAACACCAGTGCCAGCGTGATGACAGCAGGCGTGACATCTGCCCAACTCGCCCCACCAGACGTGAGATCGACAACGACACCCGAAAGCAGGCGAGCTTGCACGATCACCACAACGGCAATCGCAGTCCCTACGAGAACTGCAAGGACGAGGAATCCACGAGAACTGCGGGCGTACTTCAGCAGCCGCGGATCTACGGGTTTCACCTGGTCATTCTGACCGGTATCACGCGCCTGGTATCAGAGGGTTCCCACAGGGATCATCGCGCTGGTCAGGCGCTTGCGGAACACCCAGTAGGTCCAACCCTGATACAGCAGCACAAGTGGGGTCATCACGACTGCCACGATGGTCATCACGGTGAGTGTGTAGGACTGGCTCGAGGCATTCGTCACGGTGAGGTTGAAGGCCGAGTCAATGGAACTTGGCATGACATTGGGATAGAGCCCAAGGAACAGTGCAGCCACAGCAAACAGGATGGTGACCGCACTCAGCAAGAAGGCCCAGCCGTTGCGATCGCGAACATTCATCGCCAGGCCCGCAAGCCAGAACACCGCCGCAAGCAGCACGAGCGGGAGCGTGATCGCCACACGTCCACTGAATGTCTGCGCCCAGAGCAAGGCCACGACAGCGAATACGGCCGCGACCAAGCCAATCTGAGTCGCGGTCCTGCGAGCAACTGCATGGACAGATCCTGAAGTCTTCAGTGCCAGGAACATTGCACCGTGCGTGGCGAATACCGTGAGAGTCATGGCACCCAGAACCAATGAGAAGGGGTTCAGGAGTCCGAAGACATTGCCGACATAGTTGATGGAATCTGTATTGGACGCGTCACCAGATATGGACTCCAGTGCGGAACCTCCGACGACATTGCCGAAGATGACGCCAAAGAGAAACGCTGGCACGGCAGAACCCACGACGATTGCCGCATCCCATCGTCTGCGCCATGAGGCATAGTCGTGCTTGCCGCGGTACTCAAAGGCCAGTCCGCGAAAGATGAGTGCGATCAGGATTGCGAAGAACAGCAGATAGAAGCCGCTGAACATCGTTGCGTACCAAAGCGGGAACGCGGCAAATGTCGCAGCACCAGCAACGACAAGCCAGACCTCATTGCCGTCCCAGACGGGCCCGATCGCATTGATAAGGACGCGGCGATCAACCTCGTTCCTGCCAATGAGTGGTAGCAGAGTGCCCACGCCAAGATCGAAGCCGTCCAGAATGAAATAACCAATCCAGAAGAAGGCAATAACAACAAACCAGACTGTGACCAGATCCATGTCAGTTCCTCAATGCCGTCATCAGTACGCGAAGTACAACTGCTTGTCGGAGTCTTGCTGCGAATCACCAAATGGGTCCTCGTTGACCTCACCCGGCGGACCGGCGTTGATCGCCTTCAGCATCAGGCGCACTTCAACGAACGCCAAAACTGAATAGAGCACGAAGAACCCAATGATGGAGATCAAGATCTCTGCTGAACTCGTCAATGGCGAAACGCCATCGGCGGTCTTCTGCAGGCCGAATACCAGCCAGGGCTGCCTGCCCACCTCCGTGAAGATCCATCCGGCAGAGATGCCCGCAAGCGGGAGCAGGGTCACCAACCCTGTGGAGATGGCAAAGGCCCGACCCGCGGGAGCACGCCCAGCTCGGAATCTCCATAGCGCCCAGAGAGCGTAGAGAGCGGCAATCATGCCGAAGCCGATCATCGCTCGAAATGACCAATAGGTCATTGGCACGTAGGGGACGTAATCGCCAGGCCCGTACTGCTGCACGTACTCAGCTTGCAGATTGTTGATGCCCTGAACTGTGCCGTCCGTGGAACCAGTGGCCAGGAGCGACAGCATCCCAGGGATCTCAATGATCGGCGTGGCCGTGTCTCCTGAGAGGTCGCCGATCGTCAGGATCGAGAACGGGGCATCCGTTGTGGTTTCGTACAAGCCCTCAGCTGCTGCCATCTTCATCGGCTGGTCCTCAACCATCACCGTGGCAAACTGCGCACCCGACAGGGACACTCCCACGGCGGCGATGAGAATCACCCAGGCGCCGGCTTTCACGGCGGGCCTGAACACATCGGCATCGCGTCCCTTGGCTAGATGCCAGGCAGCCACAGCAGCGACGAAGGCGCCTCCGACGACGAATGCCGCAGTCATCGTGTGAACGAACGCGGCAACCGAAGCGGGCTGGAACAGCACCGCGCCGATGTCATTCATGACCGCACGGCCCGTTGTCTCGCTGATCTCGTATCCAACGGGATGCTGCATCCAGGCGTTTGCAGCCAGGATGAAGTACGCCGAGAACAGCGTGCCCAATGCCGCGGCCCAGATCGTTGCCAGGTGAACCCGCTTGGGAAGGCGATCCCAGCCGAAGATCCACAGGCCCAGGAACGTTGACTCCAGGAAGAAGGCGAGCAATCCCTCCATGGCCAATGGCGCGCCGAATACATCGCCCACAAATCTGGAATAGTCAGACCAGTTCATTCCGAACTGGAACTCCTGCACAAGGCCGGTCACCACGCCCAGAGCGAAGTTGATCAGGAAGAGCTTGCCGAAGAATTTCGTCAGTCGAAGATACTTCTGATTGCCCGTGCGCACCCAGGCCGTTTGAAAGCCGACGACGAACCAGACCGTTCCGAGGCTGATGGGTACAAAGACAAAGTGGTAAATAGACGTCATCGCGAATTGCAAACGCGACAGATCAAGGTTCATGGCACCTCTCAACGCATCGACTGCGCGCAACAGTAGTAGCCACTCGCGGGAACTCCGACCAAAGGCTGGAGGGCCAAAGTCCTGATTTCTGACAAATTCCGACGTACCGTCCGCTCAGAGTTGCGCATTCGGGGGAGTCGTCATGCTGAGCTTGTCGATGTGGTTGCGCTGGTTGACACTTGCCAGCCTGACGGTGGTGACACTGTGCGGAATCCTGATCATCGATGATGAGATCAGAGCTCGGGCGGTGCATGAAGAACTTCGCGAATACTGGGTGCCCGCCAGCAGCCTGAATCGAAATCTGCTTGCAGCCGAGCGGGCGGCCGACTCCGCATTCGAAGAGTTCGTCGCCTCACCGTCAGAATCGACCATGAACCATGCCCGACGTGCACTCGGTGAACTCCAACTTGCCTTGGACCAGGCACCTGTTCCACACGGCGATCCAGCGCGAGTGAAGTACGCGCTCACCTCCCGCACGGCAATTGAATCCTGGGTGAACAATCACTCGAGCCGATTGCTGTCTGCGTCCTCGCCGAATGCGCGAACTGCAATCCTGGCAGCCGAGCATGCGCTGATTGCTCCGACTGAAGACCTGCTCGCGCAGCTGAACAATGGGACAGCACAAGCACGGGAAGCACTGGGACGCACAGAGACCGTGCTGCGATACACGACGGTCGTCGAGACCGCGCTGCTGATCAGTTTGCTCGCCCTGCTGGTGTTCGGCTTGCGCTACCGCGTGCTCGCACCGCTGCAGAGACTTCGATCAGATCTCGATGCAAGCGCCCATCAACTGGCCCATGTCATCAGGCCTACCGGCCCACGAGAGATCGCAGCAGTTGCCCAGGATGCTGAGTCAATGCGCCGATCCTTGATCCATGAGCATGATGCGAGCGACCAGGCCACTCAAGCCCTGGCTCAATCCTCCCCGCTTACCGCGGCAGTTCGCGCGGAACTGGACAGACATGACCGCGCCATTGCTGGAGTCATCGGTTTCCACCGCCCAATTGACGGCGTGATCGCAGGTGACTGGTGGTGGGCCGGAGAACGCTCCGACGGCGCCCGCGTGCTCGCAATCGCCGACGTCAGTGGCCACGGTGTCGCAGCAGGCATGCTCGCGCTGGAAAGCCGCACACTTGTCACGTCAGCTTTGATGCGAGGTGACTCCCCTGCAGTGATCTGCCAACAGCTGAGTCAGCGGCCATTGGCACCCGGCATGTTCCTCACGCTCTTCATAGGCGTGCTGGTCGACAATAGGTTGACCTTCTGCTCAGCTGGTCATCCGAATGCGGTGGTCGTGTCGGCAGAGGAAACGCACGAACTGCCGAACACTGGTCCGATCGTCAGCGCGCTCGGCGGGACTTGGACATTGGATCACCGAGAACTCGGCGAGAATTCCGCGCTCATATTGTCAACCGATGGCCTCCTTGAAGCGCTGCCTGAGCCGGGGTTTTCCCACCTGGCTCATCGTTCCTGGGTCAAATCGCACGCGAATGCGCAGGAGTGCCTGGAATTGCTGCTTGGGCAAGCACGCGAAGAATGCGACCAATGGACCGACGACGTGACAGTGATGATTGCCACGGTGAATCCGTAGAGTCCTGACAGAGACTTCACAGGTTCAGATGGAACGATGGCGACCATGCGTCTGAATCGACCCCTTGCCCTGCTCACTGCTGCGCTGATCGCCGGCGCGGTCATCTCCCAGGCCAATGCCGCCCCTGCAGTCAAGCCCACAGCACAGACCAAGGGTCAGGTCGTTCCGGCGACGCTGTTCGGCATGCACGTGCAAAATGCCGAGAACGGGCTGTGGCCAACTGTCCCGATCAGATCGCTGCGGCTGTGGGACAACCAGACCAGCTGGGCAAACATTGAGAAGTCACAGGGAGTCTTCGACTGGACTGCTCTTGACACCGCTGTCGCCACAGCGCAGAAGAACGGCGTCAATGACATTCTGATGGTGCTGGCCGGCACACCCGCTTGGGCTACCGATGACCCGTCGCCAGATGCACTGCCTGTCCCAGGCGCGGCCGGCATGCCCAAGAACCTTGACTGGTGGAATGCCTGGGTCACGGCAGTTGTGACCCGCTACAAGGGCAAGATCACTTCGTACCAGCCGTGGAATGAAGCCAATCTCAGCACCTTCTCCACCGGATCTGCCCAGGAGATGGCCGATCTCACCAAGCGCGCATACGACATCATCAAGGCCGTGGATCCAGCCGCGATCGTCGTTGCGCCGAGCACTGGCACTCGCCTCGGTGGTCCCTTCAAGAAGTTCTACCCAGCATTCCTCGCGGCTCTTGGCGCAAAGGGTTGGCCAATCGACGTCTGGGCAGCACATACCTATCCCGCAAGCCTGGGTACCCCACTTGACCGGGCGAAGCTGGCCTTGGACTGGCAGAAGGCATTGAAGCAGGCCAAGGCGCCAGTGAAGCCAATGTGGGACACCGAGAACAACTTCGGACTCAAGGGACCAGGTCCCAAGAACCCCGACGTCGACATTGACGGCACCAAGGCTGCCTCATGGGTTGCTCGTACCTACCTGGACGCACTCGCACTGAATATCGAGCGGGTCTACTGGTACCGCTGGGAGCCGTACAACGATCTCTGGGGCATCCAGATGTTCACCGACACTCCAGGAGCAAAGGGCCTTGCAACGCTTGAAGACTGGATTGTCGGCGCTCGATTCAATGGCTGCGACACCAAGGCCAAGGCGACAACCTGCAAGTTCGTCAAGGATGGCGAGTCCTTCCAGGTGGTCTACAGCACCACTGAGAAGCCCATGACCTTCGCAGTGCCCAAGGGTGCCACGCAGATGTGCAACCTGCTCGTCGGCTGCAACCCGATCAAGGGCAAGACCATCAGGACTGCCGCACCGGTGCGCTTGAACGCAGCCTGACTCGCATGGCTAGGTGCTTGCGGCTCGGGTGCGACCAACGAATCGGGCATGCGCTTCATTGAGGCCCAGTGCAAGGGCTTGCTGACTGGCCATATCGGCCTCATCAAGCCTTCCCAGCCGAGTCAGCAACTCAGCCCGTGAGGCATGCCACCACGGGTAGGCATCCAGACCAGTGATCGCCTCAACCTCAATCAAGCCCGCTTGTGCTCCGTCGCGTTCGCTCACTGCGCCGGCCCGTCCCAGGCGTGCCGTCGGCGAATCCTGGATGCTGAGCAGAACGTCATACCAGGAGATGATCGCGTCCCAATCCGTGCTCGAGTAGTCCCCCGCAATGCCATGACAGGCGGCGATCGCGGCCTGCATCGCGTACGGGTCAGGGGTGTCGGGAGTTCTGCGCAGCGCTTCACCGACCAGTTCGACACCCTCGCGAATCAAATCCTCGCGCCAAAGGCTTCGATCCTGATCGGCCAGCAGCACCACCGAACCATTCATGTCGATTCGCGCTGCTCTGCGCGAGTCCTGCAACAGCATCAGCGAGAGCAGACCTGCAATCGACGCCTCATCTGGCATCAGGTCATGCAGCAGGCGGCCGAGTCGAATCGCCTCGTCCACCAAGGTCGCGCGCATGGCGTCCTTGCCGGCGGCAGCGGCATAGCCCTCGTTGAAGATGAGATACACCGTGGCCAGGACAGCCGGAAGCCGCTCGGGAAGCTCAGCATCAGAGGGCACTCGATAGGGAATGTGTGCCTGTTGGATCTTCTGCTTTGCTCGAGTCAGGCGCTTGGCCATGGTCGCCTCCGGCACCATCAGGGCGCGAGCCACTTCACTGGTGCTGAGGCCTCCCAGAGTCCGCAGACTCAAGGCGACCTGAGCATCAAGGGACAGGCTCGGATGGCAGCAGGTGAATACCAATCGCAACAGGTCATCACGCACCACCGATGCCTCAGGTTCGGGTGCCTCGTGCTCAAGCAGCCACACAGATTCAGCCTCCTTGGACTGCCGCACTTTGTCTCGGCGAATGCGATCCAGGGCGCACCGTCTGGCCACGACCGTGAGCCATGCCCTGGGCTGATCAGGGATTCCGTCGCGGGGCCAGGTCTGCAGTGCGCGCACTGCTGCCTCCTGCAGCGCGTCCTCTGCCAGGTCTACATCCCTCGTCATTCGGATGAGGGTGGCCAGAATCCGCGAGTAGTCAGCGCGTACTGCCCTCTCGGCCGCTTCGGCGGGCGTGAAGGAATCCGGCAGAGTCAACGAGCAGTCCCTACATGATGGGCAGCACTGGGCGTACTTCGACCGCACCATCCCAGGCGGCTGGAATCTTGGCTGCCATCGCGATGGCCTCATCAAGATCGGCGCATTCCAGGATGAAGAAGCCGGTCAGCGCTTCCTTGGTCTCCGCATAGGGGCCGTCGGTGGCCAGCACGTCTCCGCCCTTGCCGCCGGAGACTCGAACTGTTGTGGCAGTTGCGGTGGGATACAGCGCCGCGCCGCCTCGAATGACTGCAGCCGCTGCCTCATTGAACGCCCCGTACTCAGCCATCTCCGCAGCATGCTCGGGCAGGCTCCAGTCGACATCCTTGCTATAGACCATTGCGACGTACTCGGGCATCACGACCTCCTTGGCTGCCAGCGCCTTCCGCCGGCTTCATCCTATGGACGTTTGGCAAGCCGTCGAAAGGACAAAGGCGATGCCTCAAATTCAAGGAATTTGAGGCATCGCCTTTGTCAGGTCAATACACAGCAGTGCTAGCCGTGACTAGCCCTTGCGCTTGTTGACCTCTTCAGTCAACTGGGGCAGGACAACGAACAGATCGCCGACGACGCCGAAATCGGCGAGTTCGAACATGGGCGCCTCAGCATCCTTGTTCACCGCCA
>DNXA01000177.1 GCA_003506065.1 Actinomycetota bacterium | reverse complement strand
CTTCACAATGTCATCGGGGGCGAGGCCGTGGCGAGCACGGCCGAGACCCACCTCGAGCTCATCGACCCGGCGACCGAGCAGGTCTACGCCCACGCACCGGTGAGCACGCCCGCTGAGATCGACGCCGCTTACGCGGCCGCCGATGCCGCCTTCCGGTCGTGGGGTCGCACGACCCCGGCAGAACGGCAGCTGGCGATCTTCCGGCTCGCCGACGCGATGGCCGACCATGCCGAGGAGTTCGCCGACCTCGAGTCGCAAGACACCGGCAAGCCGCGCGCGACGCTCGTCGCTGATGAGATCGAGCAGTCGATCGACCAGCTGCGATTCTTCGCCGGCGCCGCGCGCGACCTCGACGGCCGCTCGGCGGGAGAGTACCTGGCCGACCACACGTCGTTCGTGCGACGCGAGCCCATCGGCGTGATCGGCCAGGTGACCCCCTGGAACTACCCGTTGAACATGGCGGTGTGGAAGATCGCGCCGGCCATCGCCGCGGGCAACACCGTGGTGCTCAAGCCCTCTGACACCACGCCGCTCTCGACGGTGCGCCTCGCCGAGCTCGCGGCGGGCATCCTGCCCCCCGGCGTTCTCAACGTCGTGCTCGGCGACCGCACCACGGGCGCGGCCCTGCTGCAGCATCCGACTCCGCAGATGGTCGCGATCACCGGATCGGTGCGAGCGGGCATGGAGGTCGCGAAGGCGGCCGCGAGCGATCTCAAGCGCGTGCACCTCGAGCTCGGCGGCAAGGCCCCGGCGATCGTGTTCGCTGACGCTGACCCGCAGAAGGTCGCCGAGGGCCTCGTGCTCGCCGCATTCTTCAATGCCGGGCAGGACTGCACGGCGGCGACCCGCGTGCTCGTGCATGCCTCGATCAGGGATGAGTTCGTGGCCGCGCTCGCCGACTACGCCAGGGTCAACGCGCTCACCGGCGCGGCCGATGACGAGAGCGTGCTGTTCGGTCCGGTCAACAGCAGTGCTCAGCTGGAGCGCGTGACCGGCTTCATCGATCGATTGCCGGACCACGCCTCGCTGGAACTCGGCGGTCATCGGCAGGGCGAAGTCGGGTACTTCCACGAGGCCACCATCGTCTCGGGGCTGCGACAGGACGACGAGATCATCCAGAATGAGGTCTTCGGCCCGGTGATCACGGTGCAGACCTTCACCGAACAGGCCGAGGCGCTGGCAATGGCCAATGGTGTCCCCTTCGGGCTCGCCTCGTCGGTGTGGACCCGGGACCATTCAACCGCCATGCGAATGGCCAAGCGGCTGGACTTCGGCTGCGTCTGGATCAACACGCACATCCCGCTGGTTGCGGAGATGCCGCACGGCGGCTTCAGGCACTCCGGCTACGGCAAGGACCTCTCGCTCTACGGCTTCGAGGACTACACCCGGATCAAGCACGTGATGAGCTACATCGGCTGATGCCCGAGAACTTGACCAGCGCACGGGTCGACGCGTGGATCTGGGCGGTGAGACTGACCAGAACGCGCGCGACGGCTGCAGCCGCGTGCCGGGCCGGTCACGTCCGCGTCAACGGAGAGAAGGCCAAGCCAGCCCAGAGCGTGCGAGCGGGAGATGAGGTGCGGTTGCGTTCCGAGGGCGTGGAACGGATCGTCCGGGTGGTCCGGCCCATCGCCAAGCGAGTGGGCGCGGTGGTCGCGGCCCAGTGCCTGATCGACACGACACCGCCTGCCCCGCCGCCCGCAGAGAGATCAACGACCTTCGTGCGTGACCGGGGCGCGGGGCGCCCGACGAAACGGGAGCGACGCGAGTTGGACCGGTTGCGCGGCCGGGATGGACAGTGACGACCCGAGACCGATACTGAACCCGTTTTCCCAATGTTTCCATTGCGCGGGTACATTCGGCGACCGCATGAAGTAGCATTGCTCGCAGTTGTTGTGTTGCGCATTTGCATTACAGGCGAACGAATTCCCTTCTGGGATTCGCCGGCTTTATTGAGGGCGGCTTCAGAACACCGCGACAATCGGCCCCGAGAGACGGGTCCGAAAACCTCAAGAGGAGATACAAATGGCAACAGGTACCGTGAAATGGTTTAACGCTGAAAAGGGCTTCGGCTTCATCGAGCAGGCTGATGGTGGCCCCGATGTTTTCGTCCACTACTCAGCAATCGATTCTGACGGCTACCGCTCGTTGGATGAGAACCAGGCTGTGGAGTTCGAGATCACGCAGGGACCCAAGGGTCCTCAGGCCGACAAGGTCCGCGTCGTCTAATTCAGACTTCCTCAACACGAAAGGCCCGACAGCTATGTCGGGCCTTTCGTCATTTCTGTGATCAGCTCTGAACCTATTTTGAGAAGTCAGAGAATCTCAGGTCTCCACCGCGCTGCAGCAGCAGGGCCACCAATGACGTCCAACCAGTCTGATGACTTGCTCCGAGGCCATGTCCGTCATCACCATCGAAGTACTCGTAGAAGGGCACGAGGTCGCGCCAGTAGGGATCAGTCTGGAAGTACTCGTTGTCGCCCAGCACTGCTCGTCGACCTTGGGCATCGCGCACAAAGATCGAAGACAGGCGGCCGGCCAGAATGTCGCCCACCTCAGCGAGAGTGACCTGCTCACCAGAGCCATCCGGATCGGGCACGGTAAAGGTGTCACCGAAGAATCGCGCATAGGCATTGAGCGATTGCAGCAGGAAGAAGTTCATCGGAAACCAGATCGGTCCTCGCCAATTGGAGTTTCCGCCGAACATCCTGTTGGAGGATTCAGCAGGCATGTAGGCAACCTCATATGCCTGACCATTGGCGTGATACGTGTACGGGTGATCACGATGATCCTTGGACAGTGACCGCACTCCATATGGCGAAAAGAACTGATCTGGATCGAACAGCCTCTCCAAGATTGAAGCAAGTCGATCCTCATTGACAAGGGCAATGAGGAGGTGCGTGTTGTCTCCGCCATTGGCTCGAAGGCTCACTGCTGGACCGCCATAGGCAGCAAGCAGCGCGTTCATGCGCTCGCTGATGTCCTTCAGCTCGCCCTCCGCGCTCAGGGGAATGGCAATTGAGGCGAACAGTGGAACCATCGACTGCATCGAGAAGACCTCAAGCGAGTGAGCCGAGCCGTCGGGCAGCTCGATCACATCGTGATAGAAGTTCGTGCGCTCGTTCCAGAAACTGATGTTTCCGGCTCCCTTCTCGATCGCACTGGCGATCAGCCAGCCATCCCACACCCACCTGCCGAACATCCGGTCATAGCCCGTGTCGATTCGCGCCAGCTCAACGGTGATCTCCAGCATCTGCAGTACCAGGGTTGCCATCCACGAGGTACCGTCGATCTGTGCCAGATTGCCACCGGTCGGCAGTGGCTGATCGCGATCGAATACGCCGATGTTGTCCATTCCCAGGAAGCCACCGCCGAACACTCCGCGATTCTTGTCATCCTTCTGGTTCAGCCACCACATCACGTCAAGGGTGATCGAGCGGTAGGCCGCCTTCAGGAAGTCCGCGTCGCCGTGACCCTTGGCCCGCCGGTCCAATTGATAGACCTGCCAGGTCGCCCAGGCATGCACGGGCGGGTTCGTGTCGCCGAACTCCCACTCATATGCCGGGATCTGTCCGTGCGGATGCTGGCAAAAGGAACTGAGCAGCAGCAACACCTGCTCCTTGGCGAAATCCGGATCGATCATCGCCAGGCTTACGCAGTGAAAGGCCAGATCCCACGCGGCATACCAGGGGTACTCCCACGCATCTGGCATGAGGATGACGTCCTTGTTGATCAGGTGCTGCCAATCAGCGTTGCGCCCTTCCCAGCGTTCCGCAGGAGGCGGCGGTTGAGTTGGATCTCCTTCGAGCCACCTGCGCACGGCGTAGTGATAGAACTGCTTGCACCACAGCAAACCCGACAATGCCTGTCGCTGCACGAGGCGTTCGTCGGCCGTCAGATCAGGGTTGGCGATCTCATCGTAGAACTCGTCGGCCTCTGAGCGCCGAGCAGTGAACACTTCATCGACATCATCGAAAGGCAGTTGCAGGTCGGCAGTTGCGAACCGCACTGTCACCGTCAGCGACTCCCCCGCTGCGATCTCTCCTTTGACATGCAGCCCGAGCTTTGAGCCGGATTTCGCATTCGTGGCATCAGACTTGCCACCCACCATTCGATCGTTGATGCCATCCTTGACATTCGCCGAGAGATTCTCCGAGCCGAACAGCAGGTGAGCATTCGTCTCGTTCTCGCAGAAGAGAAACTCAGGTATCGAACCGTTGTCGGTCTGAACGAAGATCCATCTATCGCCAATGGCCGGATGACGTGTGGCTGCAACTCCCGCGCGCTCCAGCGAGATGCTCGGTGCGACGATGTCTGGCTCCCATGCCCAGGTGTTGCGATACCAGAGTTGCGGGATCACGTGAATAGGCGCTGAGTGATCAGCTCTGTTGGTCACGGTGATGCGGCAGAAGACATCCTCCGGAGTGGCCTTGGCGTACTCGACCAGCACATCGAAATATCGATTGGCCAGCCAATCCTCCTTCAAGGCATCAAAGAGCTCGTACTCGCTCTCGGCCTGGCTGCGNNGTGTAGAACCAATAGTCCTTGACGTCTTCACCGTGATTGCCCTGCTCATTGGCCAGGCCGAAGGGGCGCTCCTTGAGGATCGCGTCCTGCTCATTCCAGAGCGCCAGACCAAGGCAGATGGTCTGATCTCGGTCGCACCAACCGGCCAGACCATCCTCGTTCCAGCGGTAGGCGCGACTGTGTGCCTGTTCGAATGGAAAGTAGCCCCAGGCGTCGCCGTCAGCGCTGTAGTCCTCGCGGACGGTGCCCCAGGCACGCTCACTCAGATAGGTACCCCATCGACGCCAATCGGCGGCTCCCGCACGCGCTTCGGCAAGCCGATCACTCTCAGCCGATGACATAGGACTCCCTTCAGAAGACACGTGTCACCGTAGTCGTCCGAACTTGAGCACATGCCAGGCCTTCTATCGTGGCGGCGGCACTCTAGGGCGTGCAGGGCCTTTCGAAACCGGAATTCGCAAATTCATTCCGCCTCCGCGGAAAGCCCACTGAGCAGTGCCAATCACGGCATGCTTATTGATGTGCGTACGCGATTTGCCCCGACCCCGAGTGGCTATCTGCACGCGGGAAATCTCGTCAACGCACAGGTGACCTCATGGCTGGCACGGCAGCATGGTGGGCAACTGGCATTGCGAATTGACGATGATGACCGCGAGCGACACCAGCCCGAGTATGTCGAGTACATCTTCTCTGCCCTTGATGCCCTTCAGATTGATTGGCAGATCGGGCCGCCGAGTCTGGGTGAGTTCCTGCAATGCAATGTGCGCTTCCGGCATCGATACCTGCACAACCAGCTGTCTCTGCTGCCGGAAGATCTGACCTACGCCTGCGAATGCACCCGGACCCTGCTCGTGGAGCGGCCCTGCCCATGTCGCGCATTGCATCTGCCGCATACCGAAGGCGAGACGGTGCTTCGTGTGTTTGTCCCTGACGACTGTGTTGTGGATGTCAATGGACAACCTGTCTTGGTCAAGTTGCAGCTCGGAGACTTCGTACTCTGGCGTCGCGATGGGATTCCTGCATTCCATTGGGCAAATGTCATCGATGATCGGGACCTTGGAACAACACATGTAGTTCGCGGAACTGATCTGCAAATGGCGACCGCAGCGCACATCTATCTGGCCAGACTCATTGGTGCAGATCGAGTCGCCAATGCCACATACCTTCATCACGCTCTTGTCAGGGGCGCGGACGGACGCAAACTCTCCAAGTCACGACTTGCAACCGCAGCGCCACCAATTCTGGACGCGCGGATGATTCAAAGGATCCAATCCCTGGCCCGCACTGTGGCAGAGCCGCTAGGGATCAGGCCTTCTTGAAGTTGAGGGTCACGGTGCTCGTTGAACTCACAGCACCACCGGGAGCAATGAGTGTCCACTTCACTGCCGTGGTTCCAGCTTGCTTGGGCTTCACGGTCACCACCGCAGTACCTCCCGCGCCTGGCATCGCTTCAGCGGGCGTAACATAGACCAGCTTGGATACCTTCGACTTCGCAGTGTTCTTAGGCACCGTCACCTCGTAGTGATAGCCCGTCGTCACATTTGATGGAATCGAGAAGCGAACCTCGCGCAAGGTCTTCAGGTTCACCGTGGAATCCTGATTCGTCTTCAACGACGTGATGACCAAGGGCGCCGGCGCTGCTACAACTGCAGGCACTGCGATGCCGATTGACACGATTGCAAGTCCTGCACTCAGGATACGAAACTTTCCAGCCATCACTGCCTCCGTTGGGTTGGCTCAAGCATGAACGAGGTGGACCCTGCGGATCCATGAGGTCCAATGACCCTGTCCAAATCATGCAGGAAGAGTTACCTTGGATCTATCAAGCAGGAGGTGGATCACATGAACATGCATGAGCAATCGATCGCCAGGCCCAATGAAGTCCTGTTGGCAACAGCAGCAGATGCGGGCGGCGACAGCGCCGACCAAGCTGATCGACTTGCGATGATCATGGAAGCCGAGGCCATTCAAGCCGCACTTAACGGCGAGAGCGGCGAGGGATCACTGGAGGGCTACAGCTACCCGCTTGAAGACACCGCCGAAGTGCTCACCCGGGAAGAGGCTGAGGACGGAAGCGATGATCCTCGACATGCCCGCGATGAGTCGCAGAGCAATGGCTCCGCAACTCGATGGCAGACTGCCGAAGAGTCCGCGATGCACCTCATCGGGGCGCAGGATCAGGAGGTCGAGTTGACTCCCGAGGACGAGACTCTCCTTGGGATCGACCCCTACGAGGGCTAAGCCTTCTTTGCATCAACTCCGCGCAGTTTGCGAATACCGCCGCGTACGGCCCCACCCAGCAGCATGCCCAGAACGAACATGATGGTCAGCACCAGCCACAGGGGCATGCTGATGTCCCAACTCAGAAAATTGAATGTTGCGGATTCGGTGTTCTGTGCGATGACGATCACTGCAAGCACGAGCACGATGATGCCCATGGCAATGCGCAGATTGAATTTCTTGCCGGAACTCTCAGGACTCATCAGTTCTCCTTAAGGAAGTAATCCGCAGTGGGCCAGTGCCATGCGTACAAGGCGATCCTGCCCACCGCTCATCTGCGATTGGAAGGCCATCGAGACAGCTTCGATCGGCGTCACCCAGATCAGATCAAGAGAGTCCAAGGATGGAGTGGGATCACCATTGATCGGAACGATGAAGGCCAAGGACACCGCATGCTGTCGCGGATCATGGAAGCCGGTCACTGACGGGTCTGGAAAGTACTCAACAACCGTGAAGGGCTGAGGAGAGGTGGGCACACTTGGCAGTGCCATCGAGCCAAGATCCTTCTCCAGGTGGCGCATGAGTGCATCGCGAATCCGCTCGCCGTACAGCACCCGGCCCGAGACGATCGCACGGCTGATGCTGCCGTCTGGAAGAACCCGAAGCAGCAGACCAACTTCAGTGACCTGACCCAAGGAGTCGACGCGAACAGGAACAGCGTCCACGTAGACCATGGGCAGTCGATCGCGTACTGATTGCAATTCTGCCTCGTCCAGCCAAGCAGACTGTGTGTCGAGCATCTCGCTCACGGTGCTCCTCTCCAACGGTCAATCATGCCGGTGCGGATGACGAATCCCGTCATTGTCGGTACGTTGCGCGCATGGGAATTCAGCCAAACCACGCCGAACCCACCCGTCCAGACGGCTCGCCATTCGCTGTCTCCAAGACGGAAGAGGAGTGGTCAGAGCAGTTGTCACGTGCCGAGTACTACGTTCTTCGGCAGGCTGGCACCGAGGCGCCTTTTGTCGGGGAGTACACCGACACCAAGACCGAGGGTGTCTACTCATGCAAGGCGTGCGACGCCGAACTGTTCCGCAGCACGACCAAATTCGACTCTCATTGCGGGTGGCCCAGTTTCTATGCGCCCTTGGCGCAGGACCGCGTCATCTACCTTGATGATGTCAGTCTGGGCGGCAAGCGAACCGAAGTGCGGTGCGCGTCCTGCGGCAGCCACCTTGGCCATGTGTTCGAAGGCGAGGGCTACGGCACTCCCACGGATCTGCGGTACTGCATCAACTCCATCGCCCTGCGACTTGAGTAATCATGCATCCGGCGCGTCTAACGCCGACCATGGTGGCATCCGCGAATAGCCTGCAGGTATGCGCACAGTGACAGTTCACGATCACGCCTTCGAGGCGGCTGTCGCGCGCATTCGCACCGTCGTCTCACGACCAGAATTCCAGCTGGATGAGGCTCCCTCCCCCAGCCGACTGGCCCCTTTTGCTCTGGCGATCACCGCCGAGTCAACAGGCGAGCAGGACCTGGCGAGCGGACGCTTCGTCCTGCTGCATGATCCCGACGGCGTTGACGAGTGGGAAGGCACCTTCCGAGCTGTCGTCTTTGTTCGTGCCTATCTTGAAGCCGATCTCATCGACGATCCACTTCTCCATGAGGTCGGCTGGAGCTGGCTGCTGGAATCCCTGGAATCCAGTGCGTGCACCTACGGCCAGCTCGGCGGCACCATCACACGCAACTCTGGACGATCCTTTGGCACCATGACCGACCGACCCGCAGATGGCTTCCTTGAGATCCGAGCTTCCTGGACGCCCCTTGACGGTGCCCAGGCTGCAGCCGAGCACATGGATCGACACGCTCACGCGTGGCTTCGACTTCTGGATCATGCAGCCGGCTTGCAACCGCTGCCTGAGAACATTTCGCATGTCCTCAG
>DNXA01000204.1 GCA_003506065.1 Actinomycetota bacterium | reverse complement strand
GCCAGCCGCCGATGACGATGCGCTTTACGACGTCTATGAAAGACAGGTGCTGCCCGTTTCCTCGCTGTTCCTCTCCATCGACAAGCGCACTGAGGGAGACCTGGCCATTGGACTGCCCCGACTCGAACAGGCTCATCGGGCGCATGTCGATCACGCCGAATCGGCCCGCGCCTGAGTGACGGGTGGCGTCGTCATTGGGCGTCGCGGAACCAGTCAGGATGTAGAGGCCCTTGCCCTGGCGGTCATCGACCTGGCGACGGACTCGGTTCCAGAGGGTCGGCTCGACCTGCCACTCGTCGAAGAGAATGGGCATGGGGTTATCGAAGAGCTGGTCGGGGGCGTTCTTGATCAGGGCCCGGGCAGCAGGATCTTCATCGAGACGGAAGGTGGTCTTCGCGTACTGAGACGCGGTCTTGGTCTTGCCGCACGCCTTGGGTCCCTCGATCAGCACCGCGCCGATGGCCCTGAGGCGGCGCTCAAGCTCGCCATCGGCAACTCTTGGGAGGTATCTTTCCATGACTTCATCCTACAGATTGCCTGCTCCTTGTCCTACATTTTGCCTAACATCTGTTCGACAGAATGCAGAGCAGGGAGATCCGCCGCGTCTTGCAGCATTCGGTTCATTGATCTCCCCAGCTCAGGGGCCAAGAGTGCGCCAGTTGGCTGACCTCACTTGAATGCACGGCGACCGCGTGCGGGCGCCGACCGATCCCGGCATCTGTTCAGCATGCAATCGACGAACAGCATCGCCAGACCCGCGACCAATTCCTCGTCGGAACATCTCGGAACAGCCGCAGGCCGAAAGCGACGAACATGGGGACGAGTTGGCCTGTAAGCCGGGTTCTGTCTCGGCATAGCCGAGGGTGATCATCCATCTGCGACCACTGTTGCCAGTGGCCTGGTGCGGCCTACCCGCAGACATTGAGCGGGCAGCTCGTCTGCGCAGATCGCAAGCGATCCTCTTGGCCTTGCTCCAGGTGGGGTTTACCTAGCCGCGGCAGTCACCTGCCGCGCTGGTGGTCTCTTACACCACCGTTTCACCCTTACCTCGATCACTCGAGGCGGTCTGTTTTCTGTGGCACTGTCCCGCGGGTCACCCCGGGTGGGCGTTACCCACCACCTTGCCCCATGGAGCCCGGACTTTCCTCGACACTCTCGTGCCGCGATCACCCGGCCAACTCGTCCTGCGCAAGAGTATGGCTTGCCTGTGTTCAGGTCCAACCTCATGTACCGAGTTCGGGTCAGGTGATGAGGCAGGCCTGCGCCCACAGTTCAGCGGGGATCTCCGCATCGGCAGGTCTTGTGTCATCAGCCGAAGGCGAGCCGCACACACTCTCTGGCGCCTTCAGGACCCAGTTCTCTCCGATACGGGCAAAGACGAATTCCTGTTCGACCGGCTTGGCAGCATCGTCAGTCAACGTGGCCTGCACCACTGCCCAATCACCTGAGCATTCCAGGGCATCAAGGGACTCGAGGTGGGAGTCGGACTCGTGCAGGAAGGTCTCGATCGTGGTCTGCAGGCTCACTTGATCGCAAGCGGCCGAAGTCGGAGGGTCGTTGGAGGATTGGCAACCGGCCAAGCACAGGGCAACTGCCGCGGCAGTGAGCAACATGACCTTCACCGGTCCACCATCTCACACGGCCATGGCCTAGCGTCTTGCCCATCATGCTGATTCTGCTGCCTCCAAGCGAGTCCAAATCAGTGCCGATCGACCAACTCGCGCCTTCGCTGTCCTTTGACGAACTGACTTCAGTTCGTCAAAGGGTGAGCAGCGCCCTGATCAAGATGAGCAGCGGCAACCCAGCGCGCGCAAGCAAAGCTCTTGGGCTCGGTCACACACAGTGGGATCAGCTGCAATTGAACGCAGATCTTGCAACTGCCGCCTGCGGACCGGCCATCGATGTCTACTCAGGAGTGGTGTTCGAGGCTCTTGGCGCCGATGCGATGACAGCCAAGCAGCGTGAGCGTCTGCATGAGCACGTCGCCATCGTGTCTGGGCTCTACGGGCTTGTGCGCCCGTTGGATGCCATAGCGCCGTATCGATTGAGTGCCAGCTCAAAAGTGACGGGGCTGCCGACTCTGCAGAGTCTGTGGCGCAAGCCGATCTCGCAGATTCTTGCTGGCTCCAGGGGACCAATTCTGGATTTGAGATCTCAGGCCTACGTGGCTCTGGCACCGATTCCCCGCGAATGTGCATCCCGTTCAATCTCTGTGCGCGTGCTGCAGGAGCAGGACGGGAAGCGATCAGTTGTCAGTCACTTCAACAAGGCAACCAAGGGCTCGCTCGTGCGCGCACTCGTTCGGCGTGGCGCCATGGCCGAGTCCATTCCTATGCTTCTGGAGCAACTCACCGCCCTGGAATACGAATGGGAACTGCAGGAACAACCCAACGCGGCTGCGCGACTGGACATCATCACGCACTACACACCAGGGAAGGTGTCCACCCCACGCAAGTGACCAGACTCTGCGAAGCCGTGCAGAGAGTTGTTGCCGTCGGGATACCACGTCAGTGTTGATATCGAACATGGCCGCAATTCCATGCGATACACACTTTCGATCGGTGCATCAATGGTCATGGCGACCAGCAGTTTGATCGGGCTCACATGCGAGACCACCAGGATGTTCTTGCCTGGGTAGGCATGCAGGAGTTCTCGTCTGGCGCGGGCAACACGGGCACTCACCTCGGCGAAGGACTCCCCTCCGGGTGGCGCGTAGTCAACCGAATCCAGCCACAGGCGCAGTTCATCGGGCCAATTGCTCTGCACATCGGCAAAGGTGCGGCCATCCCACTCGCCAAAAGCGCATTCTGCGAGATCGTCGATGACGACGAGCTCCTCGGCCAGGTCACTCGCGAGAATCGCCGCCGTCTGCCGGGTGCGCAGCAACGGGGAGCAGACCACGAGATCGAAAGTGAACCTCGATGCCAGTTCCGCCGCCGCCGCATGCGCCTGAGCCTCCCCGATTGGAGCAAGGCCGGGGTCTGCCCCACCTCGACCGCTGAAGCGCTTCTCGAGGCTGAATTGCGTCGCGCCATGTCGGACCAGTACGGCGGTGGTAGGGGTTTCCATCTCCTCCCAGCCAACCATCCGGTTGGGGGCAGCCTGCTGGCGTGCGATGGCACCGCGAACAAATGCCTCCTCGGCGTCACCGATGACATCAGCGGCATCCGGCACGAGCAGGCCCAAGTCGAAGGTGCGGTGGATCAGGGAAGTGCCACCCTCCAGCACTTGATCCAGCACTTCATTCACGAGTGAGTCCGCATGAGCATTGGCCGATCGCGGCACCCAGGTATACGTCACCTGGCCAGGCGGAAAGATCGCGCGAACTTGAAGAGCAAGCTCACGCATGTCTGGGTGCTTGATCTTCCACCGACCGCTCATCTGCTCCACGATGAGTTTGGAATCCAGGCGTATCTCAACGACCGCCCCTGGATCCAGCGCATATGCATGTGCCAGACCCGCGAGCGCTCCGCGATATTCAGCAACGTTGTTGGTAGCCAATCCGATGTGCTCGGCCAATTCCGCAAGGACTGCGCCGGTGGCCGCGTCCTTGACGACAGCGCCATAGGCAGCTGGTCCCGGATTGCCTCGCGAACCACCATCGGCTTCAACGATGAAGGTTCGACTCATTGCAGTCCGGACTCCGCAGTTCGCACCAGAATTCGACGGCATTCCTCGCACCGGACGACTTCGTCGGATTCAATGGAGCGCAATCGCTCCAGTTCATTTGGTGGGAGTTGCAGCCTGCACCCCTCGCACTGGCCTCGGTGCAGATGGGCGGCGCCGACGCCGTTCTGGTCTGCCCTGATCTTCTCGTAGAGCCCGAGCAGGTCAGTTGGGATTCGACCGGCCAATTCCTTGCGATCCACGGACAGCACCTCGCGCTCCGCGTCGATCTCTGCAACCAGGGAGTCCACCTCAGCGGTCAACGATTCCCTGATGACCAAGGCTTCCTCATGCTGAGCGGCGTACTGCCGCACAGCTGCTTGTGCACCTTCGACGCGTTCCATGATCTCCAGCTCAATGTCCTCGAGCTCTGCCTGACGTCGCGCGAGCGAGACCAACTCATGCTGGAGATTCTGCAACTGCTTGGGATCCCCGATGCTTCCAGAATCCAGGAGGACTTGATCCTTCACGGCTCGCTCGCGAACCTGGTCAACATCGGCATCGGCACGGACCTGATCGCGCTCCAGATCACCTGCGATGACTCGAGCAGCGACATGCTCGTCGTGCAGACGCTGGATTCGCTGATTGAGCTCAGCCAACTCCTGCTTCTGCGGCAGAGTGCGATCTCGATGCTCGAGTTGCGTTGATCGTGTATCCAGGCGTTGGAGATCAAGCAGGAGCTTCTGCGCAGCGGCTTCAGCCTTCATTTCGCGCTCCCCCTCGCCGCACTTGTGTGGTGTGCAGTCCAAGGATCTGTTGGGGTTGCCGAGCAATACGCGATGATGGTCATGCCTTCCTGTGCAAGATCAGAAACCAATTGTTCGGCTGCGACTTGCAGCCAGGGCCATTCACTTGCCCAGTGCGCCACGTCGATCAGTGCACAGCCACCTTCGGCCAGATGATCCTGAGCCCGATGATGTCGCAGATCGGCCGTGACATACACATCAGCACGTGCACCCACACTACCGAGCAGCGAATCCCCTGCTCCCCCGCAGACGGCAACCGTGCGCACCACGTGCTCGGGATCTCCTGCGATGCGCACTCCGTGGTGGGTCGCTGGCAGATTTGCGGCCACCAAGGAGCTGAATTCAGCCAAGGTGGTCGATTCACTGAGCAGACCGATGCGGCCAGTGCCGGTGGCATCAGTCAATGGGTCGATCGGTCGCATGCTGGTCAGACCAAGGGCGGCGCCGAGGGCATCGGACACCCCGGGGTTTGCGTGATCGGCATTGGTGTGGGCGGCGGCAAGCGCAATGCCATGGCCGATGAGCGAATGAATGAGCCGACCCTTGGAATTGACCGCAGCCACCCCGTGCACCCCTCGCAGGAAGAGCGGATGGTGGGTGATGATCATCGAGTACCCACCGTCAATGGCCTCATCGACAACAGTCTCCACCGGGTCTACTGCAAACAGGACCCGCTCAACAGGTGCGCTGGGATCTCCACAGATCAAACCCACGGCATCCCAATCAGCAGCAAGGCTCACCGGGTTTCGCAGCTCCAACGCCGCGAGCACCTGAGCGACCGTTGCGAACATGGCCCAAGGCTACCTGTGGGGGCATGGCTGTCGGCTCCTGCGGACGGGTAACCTTGACCGGCTCGGGCGATTAGCTCAGTTGGTTAGAGCGCCGCCCTTACAAGGCGGATGTCGGGGGTTCGAGTCCCTCATCGCCCACCGATTTTCAGGGTCCAGACTATTAAGGACTCGTTGTGACGTAGTCACCGGAAAGACCATGCGGCGTCTTCTCCCACGTGTGCGGATCGAAGGCAATCTGATAGAGCGCGCGATAGGAAGCGATCGAATGCAGGACCCAATAGGCGGGGAGCAGCACGGCGAAAACTGCCAGCCGCCACCCATAGCGCTTGTTGCTCGCCAAGAACGATGCCCCGATCATCAGCGTGTTCGAGATGACCATGTTGAAGGTTCCAGCAACAAGGAGCCATTCCGGCAGGTGCAGCCCAATGAACTGAACTCCGATGTAGGTGATCACGGTGAACCCGAGCACGAGGGGGTAGAGCAGAAATGCCAAGGGGGTGCCTGCGATGAGCGAGAGCATGCTGAATGAACCCCACGCTCCATGCGATTTGTAGGTCTGAATCGGGTGTCTGGTGTATACGGCGGAAGTCATGATGTAGCCCTTGATCCATCGAGTTCGCTGCTTGATCCAGGGCATGACACTGGACGCTGCTTCCTCCCATGTGGTGGATTCGAGCACGCCCACTCGGTCCCCGTGAACGGAGACTCGCATCCCCAGATCTGCGTCTTCGGTCACGTTGTACGGGTCCCACGCTCCGACTCGGCGCAGGGACTGCGTCTCAAAGTGATTGGAAGTGCCGCCAAGTGGAATCGGCAGATTCGACTGATCCAGTCCCGGCAGCATCGCATCAAACCAATAGCAGTACTCAATCGCGAACATGCGCGTCAGGATGTTGTAATCAGAATTGAAGTAATTGAGTGAGGACTGCAGGCAGACAAGACGCTTCTGCGTCGGGTCGACAAATTCGCGCTGGAAGGCATCCAGACGAAATGCTGCAACAGCATCTCTGAGCTGATTCGGCTCGGGCTTGTCCTCAGCGTCGAATATCACGACGTATTCCCCGCGCGCAAAGCTCAGTCCGTAGTTGCACGCCCGCGGCTTGGTCTGAGGACCACCGGGAGGGACGATGACGAAGCGCACCGACTCTGGAAGATTCAGTGCTCGAGCAGCATCAATGGTTTCGTGATCATCGGCCTCCATCAGCAGCAGAATCTCAAGCTTGGAGGACGGGTAGTTGAGCGCGCCAAGGTTCGACATCAGCTTCTCGATGATGTTGGCCTCGTGGTACACGGGAAGCAGGATTGTGTAGATCGGAAGGTCGGAATCCGAAATTGGCGGCTCGACTAGCGGCAGGCCCTCTGCCTTGCGCTGCAACAGCAGTTCGTAGTCCCAACGCACTTTTGCTCCGCGCACAAATCTGGCCCTGACCCCGGCAAAGACCTTGAAGCCGACATTGATCAGGAACACGACGTTGGCGACTCCGAGCAGGAGTGTGAGCGCCCAGGTCGGGAANNCGCACCAGGCCGAATTTCGCAGATTCATCCGACCGCTCATCGGCGTGAGCCTCGGCAGCGTTGTAGATCAAAACTGCTCGGCAGGCCGCGCCGACAGCCTGATCGACATCCCAGTCACTCGTGATCAGTACTTGGATGGTGCGGACACCGAGTACCTCCTTGGCGGCGTGGATGAGTTCAGCAGTTGGTGCGACAGACGTTGCGATGACGCCATGATCGCCATGTCGTGCATAGGGCACCCAACCCTGAGTGACCATCATTTCTGGACGAAGGCTCTCAAGAAGACCTCGCTCAGGCGGTGATGCCACCAAATCCACCCACGGCGCATTCCACTGTGTGGAGAGCGCTTCGTAGAGCTCACGTCGACTGACCACACCCATGAGAATCAGGATGCGGCCCAGGTGACCGCCACCTGACTCCTGAATGTCCAGAGCGTGATCCAGATCCGCGCTCGTGATGAGTCCCTGCTCGAGCAGAATTCGCCCGACCGGCTCAAATGCTAGTTTCGCTGCCACTAGTTGCCGATCCGTCGATAGATGCGGAATGGTCCGCTCTTGTACACCTCTGCGTAGTTGGACAGGAAGCTTGCTCGTCTGCCGACCGCGGCATAGATGGCATCGCCACGGTCACCATCACCGTTGCCATTTGTCGGGCCTCGCATGAATACCCAGCGGACATGGGCAGCTGGATCCGCAAGCGCGGCGGTGTAGAGATCGCCAATGGACACGTTGTAGTACTCCCGAAGGGGAATACCGATCTCCGGCAGAATTCCGCCAGACTCATCGATGAGGATGCTGCCGCCGTCGTAATTGGCGCCCAGGTAGCGCATGGCCGCCTGAGCTCCGCTGTCAACCTTCTGCGCAGTGCTCGCGCTGGCTTCAGCGAAAACAGCCGAGTGATCCAGATCCACGACCCACCACGCAGCCTGAAGCACGATTGCAGCCGCAACCACCGAGAAACCCACGCGCCTGAGGATCGATTTCTCGGCGAGGGACTGGCAGAGGTATGCAATGAGAATGCCGATGAATGGCAGCGCGGACAGCGCGAACCTGTTGTTCCAGAGCGCCGCGGGAAGTGCATGATCGTTGCTCATGACCGTTTGGCCGACGTACATGGCGAAAATGATGAATCCAGAAGGCACCGCCAACATCCACACCATCAGAACGTGGTTGTCCAGGCCTCGCCTCCAAGCCAGAACGAAAGCTCCGATGATGCCAAGAATGATGAGCAGGATTCCCACCGTCTGGATCAAGGCCCAGGCGTAGGTCCAGATTGTGAGACCTCCATAGCCTTGATAGAGCAAGAAGCCCTTGTTCGGCAGCCCCACCTGCAATGCGCTTGCCGAGTATTGCCCAGTTGCGAATTCCAATGGATTGCCGAACACGGCGAAGTTGTAGATGAGCCACCAGGACAAAGCAATGAACGGCCAGAGAGCAAAGGCCAGGGCCATCTTCACGGCGTACTTGAGTTCCCGGCGCCTGCGCCAAGCGACCAGCGCGACCACAAGAGTCCCGACGAATGTCAATGCCCATCCCTCATAGCGCGAGAGCAACGCTGCGGCGGCAGGCAGCCCCGAGAAGACCATCAGCTCCCCGGCGCTCAGTTCACGCTTGCTCATCGTCCACCGCGTGAGTCCGGCAACACTGGCCACGAGCCACATGATCAGCGTCGGCTCGGTCATTGCGGTCGTGCATTCGTAGACAAGGGAAGAGTTCGTGAGGATCACCATTACGGCGGCAAGCCGACCAAAGCGCCTAATCCCCAGCCGCGCTGAAATTCGATACACGCCAGAGGTGATCCCCATCAGGGCAACGCCACCCAGGATGGCTCCGGAAATGCCCGTGTGCCACAGGGTTGTGGACTGAACCAGCGGCAGGAGCAGCAATTGCGGGATCGGCAGCCACACAGTGCCGAGTTGAGAGAACCCTGGCGCGAGCGAGTCCGTTACTCGGCGAGCGATGGTGAGGTGTGCCTGCGCATCACCGAAGGCCATGCCGGCGCCGCTGCGAATGGACAGGACCGCAGCAACGAGTGCGACCAGACCAGCCAGCCCCACAACGATCAGAGTCCCAGGGACCGCTCGGTCTCCCGGAGCCGCGTCAAGGGCTGCCCAACTGTCCCGTGCTCGGTTCTTGAGCAGTGCTCGCAGAGAATCCTGCGGAACTTCACTCCGTACGTCCTCGAGTGTGGACACCACTACTCGATGTTCGACTCGGGTTCAGAACTGGATCCTTCAGGCTCTTGAGCCCGCAGTTCCGCCTCGACATATCGTCGAATCTTGCGAAGTCGCCGGCGACGAATGAGTGCTCCGACAAGCCCGACGATTGCCAGTGCGATGAGCCCAATGGCAAACCACAGTCCGTACGGACGGTATTCCTCTTTGATCTCGTCTTGGGGCACAACATCCTTCGTGCCCAACTGCACAGGCTCAACGCGATCGGGAAGGCCCACAAGCATGCTGCCGTAGAGCGCCGACCAGCCAAACTCAGAATCCACGGAATACCGCGCCACCTGCAGCGCCAAGTCGACTTGGCCTGCCTCCTGTCCGGTTGGCGACCATGCCGCCAGCATCAAGACATTGCAGGAATTGCGAGCAAAGGCCTCGAGCACCGCAACCGGTGCGTCCACCCCGACACCGAATTCAAGTGCGAGTCCATCGAAGGTACGGAACTGGGAAAGCCTGACTGGCGCTGCAAGCGCTGTGGCATCTTCAGCAGTGCCACCAATGAGGATTCCGGTGGCACAGTCATCAATGAAGTCTTCAGGCTCNNATCGAGTTGTCGAGGATTCACCGTCTGCAGCCCGGCAACTATGTCGCCCGCGCTCGTGGCGCCAGCACTCGCGGGGAGTCCGGTGCTGAATGCCACAGGCAGGGTGTCGGCGAGGACCTGTGGAAATCTCGGAAATCCAGGATCCAGGGACTGTCCCCGCTCACCCACAACCGTTGTCGCCTTGGTGTCGACGTACAGTCCCATCGGCAGGAGACCGACTGGGCCGGTGCATCCGCCCTGACGTGGAACAGCTGTGTACTCAAAGCGAAGGCTGTTTGAGGAACGCATCCTGGTTGCCGGTATCGCGATGTCAAAGTCAAGCGCGGTCTCCTTGGATATCGCCGAGTAAGAAGCCACAAGGAAGTCGTTCCAGAAGATATTCACGGAGGACAGCACTTCGGCAGGCACAACGGTCTGAGTCGCGTGGAGATTGACTACAGCCGAGGAGATCGGTCCTCCGAACGCCGCCTGCGGGACAGTCACACTGCCGATTGACTTGCCATAGCCAGTGAGCGCAAGGGTCTCACCCGCTCCCAGATCAGCCAGCGGCTGAGTGAGCCCGGCCACCGGATTCAGAGTCTGGGTCAGACCTTCCGTACGGCTCGCGTCGGCAAAGGAGATGAACTTCGACCCGAGTGCACTTGCAGCCTTGGGAAGGCCTTCACCTGAGCCCTTCAATTCGAGTACGGGAACTTCGCCAGGCTCTGTCGAAACAGTGGTGACCACCTTCTCGGGACCATCGACAATTGCCACCAGTCGACCGCGGATCGGATTGAGCACTGGTTCAAGTGCTGCGCTCTTGGCCGTGAACAGCCGCACGCGAGCCTGAGAGCGCAGTGCAGAGGTGAGGGAGGCAACTGCGTTCAGCCCAGCGGACAACTGAGTTGTATCGGGGTCGTCAGGTATGACGACTCGGATCAACTCAGTGGACGAATCGACAAAGGTTGCTGGAGATGTGGGAGTGACAGGCTGCCCGGCAACTTCAAGAACAATGTCCTCCAGTGTGACCTTGCCTGGATCGCCAGCGGCACAGAAACCGGCATCTGGTGGATCGGTGACATCCAGCGCCAAAGACACGAAGCCGTCGACAACTTCTGCCTGCGAAAGCGGCGCGTTCATCGGCACTGAGGAGGCGCCCACGGCAATGTGTGTCACTCGGGGACGCGCGACGGTCGCCGGTGTCGGCACAGCGGTGACGTCAGCGACTCTCTTGAGCGTTGAACTGAGTGTGCCAGTGATGCGAATGGGCTTGAGTCCATCGGGAACAGGCAGGCGAAGGATGCTCGGGTCGGCGCCGTCACCAAAGATCACCACTTGCGAGAAGGGAAGTCGGACCAGCCCATCGACGGTGGTCGGCGATCCATTTGCTGCATTGGCCACCGGCAGGGCCAGCGAGCCGAGGACGAGCGCCAAGCTCGTGGCAATGACTGTGCGAGTTCGGCTTGAAAGCGTGCTCAGGTCAGTCATAACCCGGTGCCTGCTCCCCCTCGTGGAAGATCCGATCACCTTGCTTCAATGAGTGCGCAGCAGGTGAAAATTCCTCACCACGGTAACCCTCAATTCGAGGTAATCAAAATCCACTCGCGGCTATTTGTGCATACGTCCCCCCAAGATGGGACAGGTTCTGTCACGAAAAATCTATTTTGTCCGTTACGCCGGGGAGCTCATTGGCGAGATCTGCACACTATTTGGCCAGGGGCTCCCGCGCGGTCTTGACCCAGCCTTGCTTGCCACGAAGGAGCCGGTAGAAGCCAAGGAAGGCTACGGGCCACATCACCCAGATGTAGACCATGTACGGGGCGAAGGCTTTAAGGCTTGCGAATACTCCGCGCCAACCCCGGCCGCGCGCGACCACGAGCACACCAAGGCTGACAGGACCCAAGGCAAGCAGCACCATCACCGCGGTCAGCCACAGATTGCTGACAGGCAGGAACGGGTAGCCAAAGCCGGCCCACAGAATCAGCCCAGCCATGACCGCGACTCCGACGATCAACGTCAGCACCGGCAGGAAGAGGCTGATCAGTGCATCGATTCGTCGAATCCCAAGAAGGTGATGAGCATTGAGGCGGCGCAGACTGCCGAACACTTGCAGATTGCCCTGCATCCAGCGCGTGCGCTGCTTGTAGAGCCTGCGCAGACTGTTGAGGCCCTGCTGATCGACATGAGTGAACGCCTCTTGCTCACCGAACCAACCGCGAGACAGCAGCCTCAGCCCCAACTCCTGATCCTCAGTCAAGTAGTGCGACCAGGGTCCTTCATCATTTGCCACTGACTCAAGAGCAGCGAGCCGATTGAACTGTCCATTGCCGCCCATGAAAGCCGCGCCCCATCGAGATCGACCAGCCTGATACAGGCCACCGAACACCTCGAATTCCAGCTGCTGCATGCGGGTGAGATAGCTCGAGCGGTTATAGATGCGCACGTTGACCTGCACCCCGCCAACACGTGGATTGTCGAAATGGCGACCAACGTGGGCTGGGGCGGTCGTGGCCAACCGGCCGTCCGCATCGACGATGCCAACGATGACCTGTTCGGGGGTCCAGTTGTGGTAGGCCTCGCGGCTGAGCAGATCGTGCAGAAGGAATTGATACGCATCGTCAAGCGCTGCTGCCTTGCCCTTGCGGGCGTTGGGAGCCACTCGGGTGTGGATGATCAGATCTGAACCGCCGATCCGTTCGAGCACCTCACCTGTGTTGTCATCGGAGCCGTCGTTGATGACGATGATGATCTTGTTGGTCGCCTCCACCGCCCTCAGTCGAGCAACGCTGTCGGCAATGGTGACTGCCTCGTTCAATGCCGGCACCATGAAAGCCCAGAGATACGCGGACTCGTCTCCAGGCGGATGCTCACGCCAGTCCTGTATGTATCTGGATCCAGCCACATACAGCACCACGGTCCAGGTCGCACCGATCAGCACACTGACGATTGCCACGTAATAGCCCAACCACACCAGCCAGGTCAGAACGACCACGTTGGGTCCTAGCTCGTCGTGGAGCTACCAGGCAGCTCCGGTGCAGGTTCCTGCGGCTTGGTTCTGCTCCACACGACGAGCCCAATGATGAGGAACGCCGTTGCAATCAGACCAACGATCAGGAAGCTTCGACCACTCGTTGAGGAGTCAGGCGCTGCTGGCAGCGCAATCTCCTGCAACTGGCCAGTCGCACCCATCGACACGACCTGACCGGTCAGCTGAGTCCATCTGCCCGGTCCCGCAGCGATCTGGTTTGCGAACTGTTCGTTGAGTTGCAACGCAGCCTTGCCTGCAACTGAGAGGGCATCTGTCGGGATAGGACCAAGGATCGCGACATCGCGCTTGTCATTGAAGAAGGCCTGCGCAAGTGCCAGTGGACCGGGTAGAGCGGCAGTGAATCGTGGCGCTGGATCGCCAACTGAGATCAGGTCGTTAATCGTCAGCGGTGCGCCCAGAGTGTCGGTTTCAACAGCACTGGCGCCCACCAGGAGACCGGAAACTCCTGCGGACTGGAACTGCGCGGTGCTCATCAGGTTCACCGCGAGTTGCTCAGTGGTGGACGACTGCAGCCCAGCGATCAAGTCACCGGCCTGCTGAAGCAGGGAGGCCGGATTGCCAGCAGAGCCCAGAGCAATCGGCACACTTGCACCGAGCACCTGAGGAAATCTCTCGAAGCCGGGTGGTACGGAGTCACCAGCAGTTGGGGTGACGAAACTCTGCTTGGCGTCAAAATCAAGGCGGGCGGCCAATGGCTGCGGCGTGCACTGTCCTGACGGTGGCACGTACGACAGCTCAATGGTCAATTGGTTGTTGCGGTTGAGCTGCTCAGACGAAATCGCCAACTGCGCGTTGAGGGCAGTGTCGCTCGACATTCCGATCGAATCGATCAGCGTGCCATTCCATAGGAAATCGACGCGCCCTGCGCCTCCCTCAGGCAGCGGCGTGATCACGCCTGAGAGGCTGACTTGAACTTCCGAGAGCGATTGGCCGAAGGCCGGCTGGTCAATGGCAATCACGCTCTGAAGTTTTCCGACGCCGCTCATCGAGATTGTCGGCGCGCCCAGATCAGCCAGCGAGGTCTTGCCTGTGGCTGGTGCCCAATCCGGAGTGCCAGCCACGTGATCCAGGCGCTTGCCCTCGAAGAGCGACAGAGCTGGATCAGCCAGAGCAAAGGCAGTGCCGGCCAGGGCTGACGGTGCGCCCGTCAAGTAGAGCGCGCCATCAGCACGAACCTCGAGAGTGCCGCCCAATGGAGTGGAGGTGGAGGACGGACTGGCCGAGCCAACGGGGCCTTCTTCATCCGTGGCTTGCACAACGACAGTGCGATTGAGGAAGTCATCCTTGGGCGCCGTGTCGGAGACCAGCAGCTTCACGACAGTCGGCACCGGATAGAGATGGACAAGTGCTGCAACGGCATCGAGCGCTGCTTGCTGCTCGGCTTCCCCAGCCTTGGTCCCGACTTGAACAGTCAGCTTTGACAGTCCCGGCGAGAGGAAGGTGCCAATCGTGGTGGGAGGAGTCACCGGGTGCGAATAGGTCAACGATGCATTTGCCAGTGTCGCGGTTGACGTGTTGTCCACGAAGCAATCGGCGTGCGGGTCCAACTGCACGTACATCCCGATGATCGCCAAGCCCCGGTCGACGTCATCAGCATTGGCCACAGCATGGACGGGGCCACCTGTGCGAGCAGGAACTTGAGCGATTCGACGGCCATTGATGGTGACGATGATCGTTCCGTCGTACGTGAAGGTGCTGCGGACCGTGCCGTCGAACACGATCGGCGTGGCACTGTCGGGCAAGGTCACCGCGACGGTCGAGGATCCACCAGCGCCTTGAACACTGAGGACATACGGCAGTTCTGCCCGTCCGACTGCGTCAGATGCGACAGGCGCGTGTGCCGCCCACGCAGCCCCAGACATGCCGAGAGTCAGCGCGAGGGCGAGCGAGGCGAAAGTGGAGCGGCGCAGAACTCCGGCCATCGATATGGATCGCACCGTCACGAAGCCCGATCTCCTGCGAGAATCGCCTCATTGGATTCAAAGGCGTAACCAGCGTCCTTGAGCACCGATTCGCGGTTGAAGGCAGCCCCGAACTGCTGCGGCGCAGGACCATTGAAGATCAGGTGCTCGAATGCCTGGACAATGCGCTCGGCCGCAAAGCCATCGCCAAATGGATTCATTGCTCCCTGCATGCGGGCATATGCCTCTGGATCGTTGAGCAGGGCCAGAGCTTCGGCCTCAATGACATCGGGATTGGTGCCCACCATCTTCAAGGTGCCGGCGATCACACCCTCCGCACGTTCCGTGGTGTCGCGAGTGACCAGCACGGGAGTGCCGACACTGGGACCTTCCTCCTGAATGCCTCCAGAGTCACTGATCGCCAGTTTCGCAATCTTCAACAGGCGAGCGAAGGTCACGTAGTCGAGCGCATCCGTCAGGATCACATTGGGCAGTTCATCAAGTGGCGGCTGAAGGTAGGCGCGAACTCGAGGGTTGGGATGCATTGGGAGCACGAAGGTGACATCGGGGCGAGCAGTTGCAAGGCGTCGCACGGCCTCGGCAATCCCCTGCAGCCCGGTCCCCCAATTCTCCCGGCGATGGGCTGTGACCACGACGATCTCTCGACCATCGTCCAAGCCCTCGAGTCGAGGATCCGGCCACGGCAGGTCGAGAGAGGACGCCCATTTGAGTGCGTCCACACCAGTGTTGCCCGTAACGAAGATGGTGTCTGGATCAATGCCCTCTGCCACGAGCGAATCGCGATTCTCACTCGTGGGCGACAAGTGCAAGGACGCGATGCAGCTCAGCAATGTGCGGTTGAGTTCTTCCGGAAATGGCGAATTCCGATTGCCCGTGCGCAGGCCCGCCTCAAGATGAATGACCGGGAGCCGCGCCTGGATTGAGGCCAGCCCGGCGGCGAAGGCAGAAGTCGTGTCGCCATGGACGACGACAAACCCGGGAAACTGGCGTTCTGACACATTTGTGCTGGTGCCCATACGTGGGCGCGAACGTCGCTCCGGGCCCCCACGGAAGTTGACGAGGAGCTGGTCGATGCCCTTGATGGTGGCCACGCAGACGTCGTTGATCGTTTGGCCCGGTTGTCCGATGGCCAGATCGGCATCGGGAGTGACTCCAGCCAGAGCCAGGACTGGATCAACGAGATCTCGATGCTGACCAGTGGTCACAACGAATGGCTCGATCAAGGTGGAAGAGCGAAGTGCGAGAAGGATGGGAACCAGTTTGATTGCTTCGGGTCGGGTGCCAATCACAATCAGGCAACGCACCTTCGATCGCCTCGAACCACGCCGATCGCTGACATCAGAGGTCTCTTGATCCACTGAGCAAGTATGTCGAAGGACCACCGCAAATGCCTGGCTTATGCGAGCGTGGCTGCTGCATCCTCGTAACCTCGCGGATCTCGTTCTTCAGCTGGTCCATTGATCTGCGTCCACGCAATCTGACCCCTGCGATCAATCAGAAAGCTTCCGCGCATCGCAAAGCCCTTGTCCTCCAACAGGACGCCGTACTGACGACTGACCTCGCCATGCGGCCAGAAGTCACTGAGGAGGTCGATGCTGATGCTCTTGCGCAAGGCAAACTCCGCAAGGGCATACGGGCTGTCACACGAGATTCCGAATACCTGCACCCCCTGCTCGTGAAGTGCCCCCAGGTGCGGCTCCAGAGCGGCGAACTCACTTGAGCAGACCTCCGTGAATGCAAAGGGGAAGAACACCAGCAGCACGGCCTGCTTCTCGCGAAGCAGACTGAGTTGCACCTTGCCACCACGGTGATCGGGCAGACGGAACTCCGGTGCCATCGAACCGACGGAGAGCCCAAGCGACGCCATGGCCGACTCGACGATCAGCGCTTGGCGCGAGGAGCAACCAGTCGAGTGCCCTGCCAGTGTGAACCCGCACTGATCGTGCTGGTCTGCTGCAAGCCGGCAGTGGGAGCGGCATCTGCGATGTCCTCTGGCTCGATGTGCCCATCGCGGCCAGGCTTGGGCGTCATCAGCCACACGACACCGTGGTCGGTCAGTGGGTGAATGGCATCCATCAGTGCATCGATGAGATCGCCATCCTCGTCACGCCACCACATCAGCACGACATCGACAACATCATCGAAGTCCTCATCGACGAGCTCGTCATCGATCACTGCCTCAATGGATGTGCGCAACTCCAGATCGACATCATCGTCGAATCCGATCTCCTGCACGGTCATGCCAACTTCAATCCCCAGACGGACCGCACGTTGCCGTGCCCCGTCCTGATCCGCGGCCACCAAGCCTCTCCATTCCTCTTCACATCAGGCCTCGGCCTGCTCATGCGCCGCTAGTTCACCGGACGCGAGGCAGAATGGCAAGTGGGAGCGCCGAAGAACTCCGGATTCTCCCCCAAATCCAGAAGGCTCGGCCCGGTGCGCAAGGATGATGGTCGGTACACCACCGTCACTCGGCAGCCCGGCGATCCCGGAATCCGACCAAGCGAAGGGTCCGAACAATTGACACCCGCACGTGACCGCGAAGCGCTCCTCTCCGGAGGTCTGCCAACCCAGTACGTCGACATCGATGCCGAGGAAACTGGCGAATGGATCGACTCATTCGACAATCTCGTCATCAACAGCGGCAACAACCGAGCCAGATACATCATGCTCTCGCTGCTGCGCAGAGCAGCTGAGCGCAATGTGGGCGTTCCGAGTCTGCGCAGCACCGACTACATCAACAGCATCCCGCCGCAGCAGGAGCCGACCTTCCCAGGCGATGAGGCCATCGAGCACCGCATCCGTCAGATCATTCGCTGGAACGCAGCGATCATGGTGCACCGTGCTCAGCGCCCAGGTGTTGGCGTTGGCGGGCATATTTCGAGTTACGCATCCAGCGCGACCCTCATTGAAGTCGGCTTCAACCACTTCTTCCGTGGTCCAGATCACAGTGGCGGAGGCGACCAGGTTTTCTTCCAGGGCCACGCTTCGCCCGGCATCTACGCACGAGCGTTCCTTGAAGGTCGTCTGACAGCCACGCAACTGGACGGCTTCCGGCAGGAGGCCTCAGGTCCTGGACTGCCTTCCTATCCTCATCCCCGACTCATGCCGAACTTCTGGCAGTTCCCAACGGTCTCCATGGGCATCGGCCCCCTCAACGCGATCTATCAGGCGCGCTACAACAAGTACCTCGCGCATCGCGGCATCAAGGACACCTCGGATCAGAACGTCTGGGCCTTCCTCGGCGATGGTGAGATGGACGAAGTCGACGCTGTGGGCGCGCTGACCCTCGCGGCCAGAGAGGAACTCGACAACCTCGTCTTCGTCGTCAATTGCAATCTGCAGCGNNAACGGCAAGATCATTCAGGAACTGGAAAGCCTGTTCCGGGGCGCCGGCTGGAACGTCCTGAAGGTGGTCTGGGGGCGAAAGTGGGATGAACTGCTTGCCGCGGATCGTGAAGGCGCACTGGTCAACTTGATGAACAACACTGTCGACGGCGACTTCCAGACCTTCAAGGCCGAAGACGGTGCCTTTGTTCGCGAGCACTTCTTCGGGCGAGATCCTCGCACCGCGAAGCTGGTTGAGAACTGGAGCGACGACGACATCTGGGGCCTGCGTCGCGGTGGCCACGACTATCGCAAGATGTATGCCGCCTACAACGCGGCGATGCAGGTCAAGGGCCAGCCGACAGTCATCCTCGCCAAGACCGTCAAGGGCTGGTCGTTGGGCTCGCACTTTGAAGGTCGCAACTCCACGCACCAGATGAAGAAACTCACCCTTGAGGATCTTCTCGGGTTCCGTGATCGCATGCAGATTCCAATCCCTGACAGTGAGATGGATCCGTATCTGCCGCCGTACTACCACCCAGGTCCCGACGACGAGGCCGTGCAGTACGTGCAGCACGCACGCCGTCGACTTGGCGGACCTGTGCCAGCTCGACGAGTCGTCAACGAACCCCTGGTGCTGCCCCCGCTTTCCTCGTATGAAGTTGCCAAGCGCGGCTCTGGCAATCAAGAGGTCGCAACCACTATGGCGTTCGTGCGGTTGCTCAAGGATCTGATGAAGGATCCGAACATCGGCCACCGATTCGTTCCGATCATTCCGGACGAAGCTCGTACCTTCGGGATGGATTCGCTGTTCCCCACCGCGAAGATCTACTCCCCGCACGGTCAGCAGTACATGTCAGTTGACCGCGATCTTGTGCTCTCGTACAAGGAGTCCAAGACTGGTCAGATCTTGCACGAGGGCATCAACGAGGCTGGCTCCACTGCTTCGTTCACGGCTGTTGGCACCTCGTATGCAACTCATGGTCAGCCGATGATCCCGATCTACATCTTCTATTCCATGTTCGGTTTCCAAAGAACTGGCGATGCCTTCTGGGCGGCCATGGATCAAATGGCACGCGGCTTCGTGCTCGGCGCGACGGCTGGCCGCACAACTCTCAATGGTGAGGGGCTGCAGCATCAGGACGGCCATTCACTCCTGCTCGCCAGCACCAACCCGGGAGTTGTCGCCTATGACGCGGCGTACGCCTATGAGATCGCGCATATCTTCCGCGACGGATTGCGGCGGATGTATGGCGAGAATCCGGAGAACATCTACTACTACCTGACCATCTACAACGAGCCGTATCGGCAGCCAGCTGAACCTGAGAACGTCGATGTCGATGGAATTCTGCGCGGGATGCACTTGCTGCGCGAGGCCAGCGGCGAAGGCCCACGCGTGCAGTTGCTTGCCAGCGGAGTCGGCGTCAACTGGGCATTGCGAGCAAGCGACATGCTGCATGAGGAATGGGGCGTGCAGGCTGATGTGTGGTCGGTGACCTCCTGGAACGAGTTGCGCCGCGACGGGCTTGCTGTTGATCGGCACAACCTCCTGAATCCAGAAGGCGAGCTCCGCACTGCCTACGTCACGCAGCGACTGGGTGGACGCCCTGGTCCGGTTATCGCTGTGTCTGACTACATGCGCGCAGTGCAGGATCAGATTCGCGAGTGGGTCGATCAGCCGTTTGTCTCACTGGGCACCGACGGCTGGGGCATGTCAGACACCCGCGGCGCACTGCGTCGGCATTTCCTGGTCGATGCTGAATCCATCGTCGTGCAGTCGCTGAGCATGCTGAGCAAGCACCACGAATTCGATCGTGCGAGAGTCGCTGAGGCAATCGTGCGCTATCAACTGCACGATCCAGGCGCAGCGGCTGCCGGCAACACCGAGGGCTCTGGCTGACATGGCCAACGATCCCAAGCGGTTCCTGCGCTACCTCGAAGAGGAACGCAAGGCCGCTCTGCTCTACCGATCCCTGGCTCACAGCCTGGAGGGCGAACGACAAGAAGCCCTCTTGGAGCTCGCGGACATTGAAGACCGGCATGCACGTCACTGGATCGCCAAACTGACCGAAGCCGGCATCACTGTTCCAGATCCACCAACAGCGTTGCAGGCCGACGATGCCGCGCTGGTCGCGCGCGCCAACTCCTTTGGTGTGGATCACGTGCTTGCGCATCTGGAACAGGCAGAGTCCGCCGCAACCTCGCTGTATGACGAGGAACCAGAAGCCCCCGAGTCCATGGTGCGCGAAGAGGCCTGGCACATGGAGGCTTTCCAGCGAATGCGCACCGACGAGCCGATCCTTCCGATTCGGGGAGCCTTGCGGGCGCCGGGTCCGGACAACATGGAGCCTTGGCATCGCGGTGACAACTCCGGAAGTGCGCGTGCTGCAGTCTTCGGGATCAGCGATGGGCTCGTCTCCAACACCGCCCTTGTGATGGGATTTGCAGGAGCCAATCCTGACGGCCGGACGATTCTGTTTGCCGGCTTCGCCGGCCTGCTGGCCGGTGCGTTCTCGATGGCTGCCGGCGAGTACGTCAGTGTGGCAAGCCAGCGCGATCTGTTCAGAAGAGAGATCGAGCGCGAGGCATCGGAGATCGCGAACAAGCCAGAGGAGGAGCAGAAGGAACTCGAGCTCATCTACCGAGCCAAGGGCGTGCCTCGGCAACTCGCTGAATCCACAGCAGCCAGCATCATGAAGGATCCCAAGAAAGCCCTGGACACTTTGGCTCGCGAGGAACTTGGGCTGAATCCTGATGAACTCGGTGCACCCGTGAGAGTGGCGATTTCCAGCTTTGTTGCCTTCACGGTCGGTGCATTCGTGCCCGTCATCCCCTACTTGATCACTTCGGGCACCCTCGCGCTCTGGCTGACGATGCTGCTGTCCTCAATCGCCCTGCTCATCGTTGGCGGCATCGTCGGGCGCCTGTCTGGCCGAGGTGTGGTGTTCACCGCCCTGCGTCAGTTCCTGTGGGGCGCTGGAGCCGCTGCTGTCACCTTCCTTGTCGGCTCTCTCATCGGCACGAGCACAAGCTGAGGTGACTGCGATCCCTCTGCCGCTGCAACTTGTGCGGTCGACCAGCGGCCTCACCACTGCGGCGACACAGCGCATGGAGGCTGAGTTTCCCTGGTACCGCGACTTGGGCGCGCGCGAGCGCTCCTGGGTTGGGCTTGTTGCGCAAGCAGGCATCACTGCCTTTGTCGATTGGTACGAGCATCCGGAACGAGTTGCCGAGATCACCGCTGGAGTCTTTGGCGCAGCGCCACGCGAACTCGCACGAGTGATCTCCTTGGAGCAGACGGTGTCGCTCGTGCGCACCACGATCGATGTGGTGGAAGAAGCGATCGAGAGCATTGCCGACGAGCAGACCCGGATTCCGCTGCGCGAAGCGGTGCTTCGGTATTCCCGCGAGATTGCCTTCTCGGCGGCAGGGGTCTATGCCCGAGCAGCTGAAGCCCGCGGTGCTTGGGATGCACGGGTCGAAGCGCTCGTCGTCGATGCATTCGTTCGCGGCGATCTTGACAGCACTGTGCTCAGTCGAGTCAGTGCTCTTGGCTGGTCTGGGCAGGGATCGGTGATGCTCATCGCTGGATCGCCACCCTTGGGCGAACCAGAACTCGCACTGGCGGGCCTTCGACGAGCCGCGACCAACCATGGTGTTGATCTCCTCACCGGCATTCATGGTTCGACCATGCTGGCAATCATCGGACGGGTCAGTGCGACTTCCCGCACTGCGCGGGTGCTCGCCGCCCATTTCGGCCCGGGCCCGGTGGTCACCAGCGACGAACTCGCCGGATTGGATCAGGTGCCCGCAGCTGCTCGCATCACCATGCAGGCACTTCAGCTGGCCCATGCCTGGACCCAGGCTCCACGTCCGGTCTCCACTCATGAACTGCTCCCAGAACGCGCCTTGGCCGGCGATGCGGATGCTCAGAAGGAGTTGATCGACCGAATCTTCCTGGTGCTGGCCACTGAGTCCAACCTGCTCCAGACCCTTGCCTGCTTCTTGGAGGAATCCCCCTCCCTGGAGGCCACGGCCAGAGCGCTGTTCATCCACCCCAACACGGTGCGATATCGACTGCGCCGGGTGACCGAGCTGACGGGACTGTCCGCTCAGGATCCACGAGACGCCTACTCACTCCGAATAGCGCTCACCTTGGGACGCACACAGCCCTAGTTGATTTCGGCATATACCTGGAGAATCAGCCCCCTGATAGCGGGTGCCAGTCACCAATCTTTGTAGGAACCCTCTAAGTTTTGCCCTATGACATTGGTGGCAGCAACCCCGCATCCCCTGCCCGTGTGCAGACAGGCTTAGCAGGTGCTCGCAATCCTCGCTCCCGGACAAGGAGCCCAGACCCCGGGCATGCTCACCGCCTGGCTGGAGCTGCCCGGCGTGCCCGAGCACCTGGCCCAGTTGTCTGATGCTGCCGAGCTTGATCTGCGCACCTTTGGCACGGTCGCTGATGCCGACCAGATTCGCGACACGGCCGTTGCCCAACCCCTCATTGTTGCCACCAGCCTGCTGGCGTGGTCATGCCTTGGAAAGCCCGTAGCCGACGTTGCTGCTGGACATTCTGTTGGCGAGATTGCCGCCGCAGTGATCGCCGGAGTGCTCACTGAGGCTGACGCCATGAGCCTGGTGCACGAGCGCGGGATGCGGATGGCACAGGCTGCTGCTCAGGTCGCCACTGGGATGAGTGCAGTGCTCGGCGGCGAAGGCTCCGGTGTCGTCGCAAAGGCCGAGGAGTATGGCCTCACCCCTGCCAACATGAACGGCGCCGGACAGATCGTCGTCGCGGGCACTCTTGAACAACTCGACTTCTTTGCGGCCGATCCGCCCGAGGGCAGCCGAGTGCGGCCACTTGTTGTCGCCGGTGCATTTCACACGAATCACATGCAGCCAGCCGTTGGCGCCCTTACTGATTTCGCTGGCACATTGACGGCGACACAGCCATCGACGATCTTGCTCTCCAACGCTGACGGCTGCTCGATCACTGAGGGCGACGTGGCCTTGAGGCGCCTCATCGCTCAGGTCAGCAATCCAGTGCGCTGGGATCTCTGCATGGAAATGATGATCTCCATCGGTGTCACCGGAGTTCTTGAACTGGCACCCGGCGGAACTCTTGTCGGGCTGGCAAAGCGGGCGATGCCCGGTGTCGCCACTGTCGCACTCAAGAGTCCCGATGATCTCCAAGCTGCTCGCACACTCATCGCCGAGCACGCCGGAAGGGTTGACGAATGACCGGGATCATCACCGTTCCACAGGGCCCCAAGTACGCCCGCATCATGTCGGTCGGGGCCTACCGCCCCGAGCGGGTGGTGACCAACGCCGAAATCTGCACCCGCATCGACTCCACCGATGCATGGATCCAGGAGCGATCCGGCATCACCGAACGTCGATATGCGGCAGAGAACGAGACCGTCATCGACATGGCCGTGGCTGCTGCCAGCGAGGCGATTGGCAAGGCCGGGATCAGTCCCGATGAAATCGGCCTGGTACTGGTCGCCAGCTGCACCTACCCCTATCTGACTCCTTCGGCAGCGACGCAGATCGCCGTGCGTATCAACGCCACATCAGCTGCAGCCACCGACATCTCCAGTGCCTGTGCCGGGTTCTGCTACGGGGTCGGCATGGCAAGCGACGTGGTTCGAGGCGGCAATGCGAAATATGCAGTGGTCATCGGCTCTGAAAAACTGACGGACTGGTTCGATCCCCTTGATCGAACCCTCGCCTTCCTCTTCGCCGATGGAGCCGGGGCGGTGGTCATCGGCCCTTCGGATGTACCGGCGATCGGCCCAACCATGTGGGGAGCCGACGGCACCATGATTGATGCCCTCGGCATCGCACCCTCGTTCTTGGAGCAGCGTCAAGATCCGATCAACAACATTCCCAAGCTGTACATGCAGGGACAGACCGTCTTTCGCTGGGCAATCACCGTGATGGCACAGTTGGCGCAAAAGGCCCTGGACGCCGCTGGACTGAAAGCAGGCGACCTTGACGTCTTCATCGCTCACCAAGCCAACAACCGCATCACCGACGCATTGATCCGGGCCCTGCAGCTGCCCGATCACGTGGCAGTGGCTCGGGACATCGTTACGCAGGGCAATACCTCAGCGGCATCAATCCCGCTGGCCATGTCGCGCATGATCGATGAAGGCCTAGCCAAGAGCGGCGACACAGCACTGATCATCGGATTCGGCGCGGGCTTGGCATATGCGGCCCAAGTGGTCACCCTTCCCTAGAGCATCCCAACCACCAATGAAATCAACAAACACGAAAGGAAAGTCATGAGTGAGGACATCCTGGCCGGCTTGGCTGCGATTGTGAATGAGGTTGCCGGCGTGCCCGTCGAGGACGTCCAGTCGGACAAGTCCTTCGTCGATGATCTCGATGTGGACTCGCTGTCCATGGTCGAGGTCGTCATGGCATGTGAGGACAAGTGGGGCGTGAAGATCCCTGACAGCGAGGTCAAGAACCTGAAGACCGTCGGCGATGCTGTGACGTACATCAGCGCAAACGTCTAGAACTCTTGATCAGCGGGGTCACCTCTGTGGCCCCGCTGATCGCACGTCCATGCTTCATCGGTTGAACCCAGGAGAACCGCTATGACCAGAAATGTTGTTGTGACCGGCATCGGTATGACCACGCCCCTAGGTGGCGACGTCGCATCAACATGGGCTCAGGCTTTGGCAGGTCAGCCAGGAATCTCCCAGATTCCGTGGCCTGACTGGCATCCTGATCAACCTGCGAAGATCGCCGGACTGATGAAGGTTGATCCTGAGGAGATCCTGACTCGGGTCGAGGTTCGCCGGATGGACCGTTCCGAGCAGTGCGCACTGATCGCCGCTCGCGAAGCATGGGCCGACGCTGGCTCGCCCGAGATGGATCCGGTTCGACTCGGCGCAGTCGTTGCTTCAGGCATCGGTGGCGTGAACTCCCTGATCTCGGCATACGAGACCATCAAGGAGAAGGGCCCGCTGCGCGTCTCGCCTCACATGGTCACGATGATCATGCCCAACGGTCCCGCAGCGATGGTGGGCCTGGAAGTCGGTGCGCGTGCGGGCGTCCACACACCTGTCAGTGCCTGCGCATCCGGAGCCGAAGCCATCTCGTATGCCGCCCGAATGATCCAGACCGGCCGCGCCGACGTAGTGGTGACCGGCGGCACGGAAGCCTGCATCAACACCGTGACAATGGCGGGCTTCGGTGCCATGCGCGCTCTCTCGACACGCAACGACGATCCGAATACCGCCTCCCGCCCATACGACCTGGATCGCGATGGCTTCGTGATGGCCGAAGGCGCTGGCATCCTGATCCTCGAGGAAGAGGAGTTCGCGCGTGCGCGCGGTGCCCGAATCTATGGTCGCTACGGCGGCGCCGGCCTCACCTCCGACGGTCATCACATTGCTCAGCCTGACCCAGAAGGCACTGGTGCTGCTCGCGCAATGCGCGAGGCCATAGAGGATGCCGGGCTTGATCTGTCGAGCATCGTGCATGTCAATGCCCACGCGACATCGACTGCACTGGGTGACTATGCCGAGTCGATCGCCCTGCGTGCAGCCCTGGGAAGCCATATCGACCAGGCCATCGTCTCGGCCACCAAGTCGATGACTGGCCATCTGCTCGGTGGAGCAGGAGCAGTGGAGTCGATCTTCTCGATCCTGGCTCTGCGCGATCGCATCGCTCCCCCAACGCCGAATATCTTCAACTTCGATCCTGCAATCCAGTTGAATGTGACGGCCAACGGCCCGGTCGCTCTGCCCGCCGGCGACATTGCCGCACTGAACAATTCCTTTGGCTTCGGGGGCCACGACGTAGCGCTGGTCTTCACCAGCGTCTGAGTCGACCACTTCCTGCTAGCGTGCGGCGCGTGCTGTTTCCTCACCGTGGGCTCAAGGAGATTCACACCGGTCGCGACTTCGAACGGCTGATCAACTTCAGCGACGCAGTCGTCGCAGTTGCGATCACCGTGCTGGTGCTGGCAATCGTTGACATCCAGCCCGCTGAAGGTGAACCCACGGTCTGGAAGATCATTGCTGACAACAGCGGCCAGATCTTCACCTTCTTCTTCACGTTCCTGGTCGTGGGCATCATGTGGCTTGCGCACAACCGAGTCCTCAACCAGCTTCGAGGCTTCGACGGCTTGACCTTCTGGCTGAACCTGCTCTGGCTGGCGGGCATCGCCTTCCTGCCCTGGCCAAGCTCCATGTACGGCGAAGAGTTCGGCTGGGGCAATGCAGACACCTTGGAGCACGGTGGCGGCACCAGCGTCCTGTACTGGGGAACCTTGGCCTTCATCAGCGCGCTGGCATTTCTCATCGCCTGGCACGCTCGCCACACCCCTGCCCTGCTCGAGCCCAAAGCCCGAGAGGCACTTGCAGGTTCTGGAGATCGGGGTCAGTACCGCGGGCTGGTGTTTGCAGGGTTGTTCATGCTGATCGCTCTGGTCTCTGCCTACTCCCAGGAGGTGGCCTCGTGGATGCCCTTCTTGCTCATCCCGGCGAGCGTCTTGATGCGCTCACCTTCTGCACTAAATGACCTCGTGGAGAACTCGGACAGTTGAGCCTTCATGGGCACAGCGAAATGGCTCAAGCTCCTCATCCCATGGGGCGCCGATCAGCCGGGCGATCTCCTCAGCAAGAGCCTCACCCGTGACATCGGCCTGCATCAGTGCCGTGCGCAGTCGTTCTTCGGCCACCATCACGTCACCGTGCTCGCCGATATCCGCACGGAACAGTCCAAGGGTTGGGGTGGCAGCGAATCGCTCCCCTGCTCGGTGCCCACTCGCGTCTTCAGTGACTTCATAGCGAACCTGCTGAAAGGCCAAGAGTGCGCTGGCGATCTGAGCGCCCATTCCCAACGGGCCCTGCCAGAGCAGTTCTGCTCGAACCATGCTGGGTGCGATCGGTTGTTCATTCCAGTCCATGTGGACGCTGGTGCCAAAGACGCTGCTGAGCGCCCACTCAAGGTGGGGGCTGACGGCCTTGGGGCAGGCGTGTACGAACACCACTCCTCGCGCCGCCGCAACTTCACGGGCGGTGGAATTCGCTGCCTTGGCTTGCACATGCGTTGTCATCGAGCCTCCCTTGCAACCAGTCGCCTTCCCCAGCCACTGTTGCAAACGCTCGATGCCGGACCGCGAAATCCGTCGGCCTAACGTGGATCATGGTAACGGCTCACGAACTCAGGGTGCGCAAGGCTCGCGACACGAGGTTTCTACATCGGCTCCATGGCGTCCAGGACGGCGCTGAGCTCAACGGTTGCGAAACTCGTGCGATAGTCACTGAACCCATAGGGCATGATCAATTTGCCTCTATGCACCAGGCTCCCGCAGGAGTACACGACATTTGGCACATAGCCATTGCGCTCGTCGGCGTTGGGGGTCAGCAGTGGCGTCGCCAGCGCACCGATCATGAACTCGGGATTCTCCAGATCAAGCAGCACCGCGCTGATCGAGTACTGACGCATGGCCCCCGCTCCGTGAGTGATCACCAGCCAGCCGGCCTCGGTCTCAATCGGCGATCCGCAATTGCCGATCTGAATCAATTCCCAGGGCTGCTTGGGGGACTGAAAACTCCTGATCTCGTCCCAGTGGTAGCCGTCATCTGAGTAGGCAACCGAGTTCGATTCACGATCCCAGCGCGACAGGGCGCAGTGGCGACCCCCGATGAGGCGGGGAAAGAACGCCACTCCCTTGTTCTGCACTGCCTTGCCTGTGAGCTTCGAGGACGAGAAACATCGGAAGTCATCGGTCTCGAGCATGCGCGACACGACATGGGTGCCGTCGAAACCGGTGTACGTGGCCCGGTAGGTCGTTGTGCCCACCTCATCGGCCATCTGGACGAATCGAGCATCCTCGATTCCGCGCCGCTCGTCGGAGGCGATCGGCCAGAGCACCCGTTCGCTCAGGAGGGTGTCCTCGTCGAAGTCCACTTCGTAACTGTTGCGAGCGATCTCCAGGAGTATTTCAACGATGTCGCCTGGATGCTCAGCCCGCTCAGGGCGCAACTTCAGCAGGTTCAAGCTCGCGTTCAAATCCTCGGGCGTGAACTTGTCTGGAAGCATTCCCAGCACGAAATGCAGGTCTGCCGAATCGATGCCGGCGTCAATCGCTGCCTGTTGAACCAGCTCATTGCGCAGGACGGTGTACCGATGTGCGCGAGTCGTGGCGAATGCGCATGCTGGCTCTACCTGAACTCCTCCGTCAGGGTCAATCACTCCTGAACGAAAGACCATTGTCGAGATGTGACCCTCCCCGACCGCACGAACGCTCATGACGAAGCGCAAATGATCGGGCTCCATTCCAGATTGATCGGGGTGCGCCACAATCGAGGGATTGAAATATGCAGCGGCCTCCACTGCGTACTCCTGGGTGAGATAGGCCCCGATCAATCGCTTGCGTTCATTATTGATTGCGGCCTCGTCAGGAATGAGGTGCTGGACTGCCGAATAGTGCAGATCAAACTTCCCCTTCAGATCACGATGCCGCTGCGAGAAATTGGCCACTGTTGCAGCCAGCTCCTCGTGAACCTGTGTTGCCGAGAGGCTCAGACAGCGATCAAGCACATCCTTTACGCGTGAAGTTCCGCGAATCAACTCCTCCTCACCGGGAATGAAGATGCGGCTGATCACCCGTTGGGGGTCTCCGCGCAGCACGACTTCAGAACGCCGAATGGGAATCTTCACTTGAGCGCGCGTTCGCGGTGTGCCTGTTGCATGACCGACAGGTACGCCAAGGTCGATTCCGCTCCGCAGTTGAGATTCGGGCCGGTAGAGGTAAGGCCATCGAAACCCGCACCCGTGCTCGGGTCATACATGCGCACAGACAGATCATTCGCTCCATCGAACCATTCAGCTCCAAGTCTGATGGCATCCAGCCAGGAGCCATCTCCAGTGACTGAGTACGCACTCGCACACGCATCGGCGAGCGCAGCCACCTCAATCGGCTGCTGATCGAATGCCGGCAGTGCATCACCAACGACCCAGCCAGTGGCGGGGATCAGCGACAGGTGGCCGTCGCGCGTTTGCAGCGCGAGGAGCCAGGTCAGCATGCTCAGGCCGCGCCTGACCGGTTCGCGCTGACCGAAGAAGTCACCTCCTGCGATCAGCAGTTCCGCAATTGCGGCATTGGCGTATGTGAGCCGCTCTTCAGGCCACGCTTGAGCCGAAACAAGATTCGCCGGAATGCTGCGCAACGCATCATCAAGCAGCGCCCGGGCGTGTGTGTTGGCTGGAAACGCCTGCAAGAACTCAACCGCGCCCAGCCCTGCGAACACCATTGATCGCATGTGCGTACTGCGCAGGGCAACTGACTTGGCGAACTGATCGTAGGCCTCGCGAACGCGTTCGGAGCGCGGATCCAATCGGACCATGCTCCCCCAACACCACAGGGCCCGGCCCCAGTGGTCATCGGTAGATGCCTCACCTTGCCAAGCACCATCGACATCACAGCGATTCCTGATTCGCCCATCTGGCTGCTGAGCGAGTTCCATGAATCCCGCCAGCACATCAATGGCTTGCGTGATTCCAGGGTCGGCGGACTGCTCTCGCTCAAGCACGATCGCCGCTCGTGCAACATCGTCTACGCAATATCCGTGCTCACGTCGTGGCTGGTCGAACTCACAATGCTCGAATACCCCGCGCTCATCGCACAGTGACAGCAGATGCTTGAAGTTGGAGTGCTGCAGCAGCTGCTGAGTGGCGCCCTCCATCAGGCAATCGCAAGTGACGTTGGTCGGACATGTGCGTTGCTGATCATGTCGGCCAACTGCATGTACGAGCGTCCGACCGCGGGCCACAGGTAGGGCAAGCTCATCTCTGCGGTCAGTGAGCGCATTTGTGCAGCCTGTGCTGGGTTGTGATGGATCCGGCGTACTGCCGCTGCGATGTCATCGGAGTTCTGGTGCTCAACGAGAACGCCGGCGCCGCGCCCGAGTACCTCTATGGCGTGCGGGAAACGCGTGGCAATGACCGGGCCTCCCGCAACCATCGCCTCGGCCAGAACACCCGAGGTGACTTGGTCCTTGGAGTCATAGGGAAGCAGGAACATCGATGCAGACGCGATCAGTTCGGCCAGTGCATCGCTGTCCAAGTACTCATTGACCAGGTGCAGCCGATCAGAGACCCCGAGATCCAAAGCCAGTTGGACCAAGCTCTCGCGATACCGCTCCCCCTCGTAGGCCACAACATTTGGGTGCGTGCGGCCTGCGACCACGTACTCCACCTGCGGATAGACATCGGCCAGTTTGGCCAGCGCCTCGATTCCCCATTCGATCCCCTTGCCTCTGCTGATCAAGCCCCAAGTGAGCAATCGTGGCCCCGCAGTTGAGACTGGGTCATTGCCGGATCGCCGCAGGTCAGGAGCTCCATGCGGGATGACATGCACCATTTCCGGAGCGACCTGGTAATGCGAGATGAGATTCTTGCGGGCAATATTGGTCATCGTCACCAGCGCACTGGACGCAGCAATCAATGACTGGATGATCGATCGCTGGCGTAGCGTGGGTGTCTTCAACACGGTATGAATCACGGTGATCACCGGCACCCGTAGGGAATTCAGGAGATCGACCAACTCAATCCCATCGTCTCCCCCGTAGATGCCGAATTCATGCTGGAGCACGATCACGTCATAGCTGTTGAGCACCTGAGCGGTACGCACGGTGTCCGCGGAACTTCGATGCTGGTGCGCGACAGTCGCGGGACGCATGAACGTTGGCTCCTGCGTCAGTTGCACCACATCCACCGGCGACCCAGCATCCGTCATCGCCTGTGAGAGCGATTGAGCGAAAGTGGCGATGCCGCATTGGGTTGGCGGGAACGTGCTCATCATGACAATTCTTGGATCCACGGCGGTCTGCTCCAGGCTTCTCAAGGCAATCGCCGGACTCATGACTTGATCAGTTTCGACCGTGTGCCCAAGCGATTGAGATTGACAGCAACTCGATTCGAGCTTCTGTTGACAAAGCCGCACCTACGCCGGGATCTAGGGCTCGCAACTTTTTTGGTTCCCTAGTCGAACAACATCGCCTCAGTGGCGATGCGATCCCGTCGCTGGCTCCAGCAACGAGTCTTCATGCGTGATAGCCACGAATCTCAATCAGCGGGGACCTCTGAAGGCCCGGGCTGACAGCATTCACGAACTGCGCTCCCGCTCAAGCGAAAGCAACCATCGAAACAACGAAAAGCGTTCTCTCATTGCCATTTGAGTGTAGCCCGGATGAGCGAGGTGAATTACCGCCAGATCAGGTCGTGACGCGTGAAGCGTGTGCCTCGGCCTCTTGAACGGCAATGGTCAGCACGCTCAGTGCGGCCGTCAGCTGTCCATCCCACTGATCAGCACGGACGCACCACATCACCTTGTCCTGAGCCTCCAGGACGCTATCGCGCGACTCCTTGGCTCCATTTGGCCCCAGTCGGTCCAGCACGCGCGCAGCAGCGTTCGACCACTTCTCTGCCAATTGCAGATGCTCGACCTGCTTCTCCAGTTCGACCATCTCATTGCGACCGCCCGGGGTGTCCTCGGTGACTTCGCGCACGAGTTGATGGACCCGATCAACCGCCTGAAGCAGATCTATCTTCATCGCCTCATGCAGAGCAGACCGCTTCACATCCAATGACAGTTGCTCACAGGATGCCTTGACTTCGCTCTTGGCGGCGAAGAATCGGTCGGACTTGCGATGAGGAACCTCTTTGGCCGCAATGCGGCTCAGGCGGGATTTGCCGGAGGATGGCTGAGACATGATCACTCCTTCTCGATCTGACACTTCGATCGGTACCTGTTCATTCAACTCCTTTTATGACAGAAGCGCACCCTTGAAGCACTGTGAGTTTGTACGGATTCTGCAATTCCTCTGGCACTTGACAATCATCAAGTTGTAGTGAACTTCTCAGCCAGCCCGGAGCAATGAATTGGACTCGAGGTCGTCCATATCCTCCAGCTCGATTCCCTTCGTCTCTTTGATCTTTCGGAGCACAAATGGAATGGAGAGCAGGGCGAATACTGTGAAGATTCCGTAGGCAATTCCCAGACTCTTTCCAGCAATGGGCGGAAATGCGGTGGAAACGATGAAGTTCGCAGTCCATTGCGCAGCGACTGCAAGCGCCAGCGCTGCAGCGCGGAGGCGATTGGGGAACATCTCGCCGAGCAGCACCCAGACAACCGGGCCCCACGTGGCAGCGAAGAACGCTACGTAGATATTGAAGGAGAACATGGCCACAACATCAGGGCCATCGGTGAGGATTGGTGTGCCATCAGCACCGATTGGAGCCGTCCCGAACACGTAGGTCAAGATCGCGAGAGTGATCACCATGCCAATGGATCCCACCAGCAACAACGGCTTGCGTCCTACCCGATCAACAAGAGCGATGGCCACGACGGTGAAGGCAACATTGACCCCGGTGGTGATCAACGAGGTCTGGAAAGCTTGATCCTCTGAGAACCCGACAGATTCCCAGATGGTGTTCGAGTAGTAGAAGACCGCATTGATCCCGACAAATTGTTGAAAGGCGCTCAGGATGATGCCGATCCACACCAACGGCATCAACCCGAAGCGGGTGCCGCGCAGGTCCTTGATCGAGGAACGATGCTCGCCTTGCATGGATGACTTGATTTCGGCGACGCGGAGATCAGGTTCGGCGGTGTAGATCTGACGTAGGACGTCCTTGGCCTGATCTTCCTCGCCCATCTGCACCAGGAATCTGGGCGATTCAGGCAACCGAAGTGCGAGCAGGCCATACACCGCAGCAGGCACGGTCATCGTCAGGAACATCCACTGCCAGGCTGGCAGGCCGAACAGCCAGTCATTGAGTGCGCTCCCACCAGACGCATTGAGAATCAGCCAGTTGATCAGCCCAGTGGCAAAAATGCCGATCACGATCGCAAACTGCTGCAGAGAAGACATTCGCCCGCGCATTGGTGCGGGTGCGATTTCCGAGATGTACATCGGTGCCATGACTGAAGCCACGCCAATTCCCGCACCGCCGATGAATCGCCAGAACACGAGATCGGCAACAGCGAAGGGGAAGGCCTGTCCGACTGCCGCGAGCATGAACAGGCCAGCAGCGAACAGCATGACTGGCTGGCGTCCGTATCGGTCAGCCAAGTAGCCGGCAAACCAAGCACCGATCGCAGATCCGACCAGTGCTATGGAAACGACAAATCCAAGGGCGAAATCACCCAGCTCGAACGTGGTCTTGATCGCAGATGAGGCGCCGTTGATGACAGCAGAGTCGTAGCCGAAGAGGAAGCCACCCAGCGCAGCCGATGTTGCAAGCCCCACGACGCGGCCGGTGCGGTAGTCCTTCTGCATTGGTGCCCCCCTGCATGGATGCTGAGGGCAGTAAACCAAAGCAACAGTCAGTTGAACACAGCAACACGCAACGTGCTGGATACCGCCCTAGGCAGGCTCAAGAGACGAATTGCTCGCATTCCTCGGCGCGGTCAGCGCGTAACTGAGAGCTGCCGTCGCAAGCGCGACAAGGCCGACCGAAGGCCAGGCGCCAAGAGGTTTGGCCAGTACGTGGGAACCGGCAAATGCCAGGACAAGCACCCCTTCGCTCAGGAGTGCGGCCCGGGGCCCGGCCTCCCGCCACCATTGAATGCCGCAGACCGCGGCACCTGCGAGGAGCACAGCCCCACCCAATGATCTGTTATCGGAGGCCTGTGCCACCCCGAATCCGGCCACGAGAGTGGCACCCGCCACGACCGACGTGAATATGCGCATGAACCCACACTAGATGTCGCTGCATATGCGGCGTCATGCCCGCGAAATACGCCCGAAACCCACGCGGCCGATGCTGACCCTGTGGAGCAGCCGGATTCGAATTCCCTGCACGGCCACGTCGTCGTCTTCGGTTTCGAGGGAGTGGCTCGTCGAATCGTTCGACATCTCGTCAATGCAGGCCAACAGGTCATCGTGATCGAGCCGAAGGCGACAATCGATGCACGAGCAGACCTTGCTCGCTGGGGTGCCAGCTACATCGAGGGCTCAGGCTCGCGCGAGAGCACTTTGAGACAGCTGAGGATTGACTCGGCGATTGCAGTCCTGTGCGTGAATGACGATGACTTGCGCAATATCGAAATCGCGCTGCTCATTCGTGAACTCTCGCCGACGATTCGCATCGTCGTCTACGCCGCCAACGCTGCGGTAGGAAGAGCGATGCAGACCATCGCGAATCCTGGGGCTGTACTCGATGTTGCTCAGCTGGCATCCAGCTCCTTCCTCGAAGCCGCAGTGCGACGCAATGCGCATACGGTCGATCTCGGTGGTGAGGAATTCATCATTGCCACGGTCACGAACGAGAGTTCAGGGCGCATTCGCTCCCTGTGGGGACATCTCGCCCCGGTCGCCGTGCGTCCAGCGGATGGCTCGTCAACCATTGTGTGCCCGGGCCGAGACCTCGAGGTCGACAAGGGTGACCTGGTCACGCTGATCGGTACGGCACATGACTACGAGGAAGTGCGTCTGGAGGTGGATCTGGGCGAGCACCTCCTGAAGAGCGCCTCCCTTGCCAGGAGGATGAAGGACGCGGTCTGGGCGATGGTGGACGCCGTTGATCGTCCGTTCAAGATCGCCTTCGGCGTGCTCGCCGCACTTGGCATCGTGTCCGTGGCCATATTGACGGCGGGATATCGCGAGTCCGATGGCACCACCATGAATGCCTTCGATGCCATGTACTTCACCTCCGAGACAATCGCCACCGTCGGCTTCGGCGACTTCTATTTCCGTGATCAGTCCACCTGGCTTCGACTGTGGGCCGTCGTATTGATTCTCGCTGGGGCCACTCTCGTCGCCGTCACCACTGCACTGCTGACCAATGCCTTGGTATCTCGACGCCTGGCACAATCCTTTGGGCGTCAACAGCTCACTCGCATGCGCGATCACATCGTGATCATCGGACTCGGGTCAGTCGGCAGTCAGGTGGCCATCGACTTGCACGATGCCGGCTATGAAGTTGCGGTGATCGAGCGCAATGACGGAAACAGGTTCATTGGTCAGGTGCGCTCGGCCGGGATTCCCGTGCTCTTCGGCGACGCCACGCTGCCGGGCACCCTTGCCGCAGCTGGCGTGGATCGGGCGGCGGGCATAGCCGTACTCACGAGCGATGATCTCGTGAATATCGAGACCGGACTCGCCGTGCGCGATGCCACCAGTGAACGAGACATCCCCATCGCACTGCGCATCTTCGAACGCGATCTGGCACGAGTGGTCGGGAGATCTCTTGATGCCGGCATTGCACGATCCACTGCCGAGCTTGCTGCTCCATGGTTCGTGGGTGCAGCCCTGGGCCTGAAAGTCCTTGGCACCTTCTATGTGGGGCAGACCCCATTCTTGGCCGCCGAACTCACCGTACGCGCTGGCGGAGGCTTG
>DNXA01000118.1:2455-2725 GCA_003506065.1 Actinomycetota bacterium | reverse complement strand
CAGCCTGAGCATGCCGCAGGACGATGAGCGGGAAGGTCGGTGGCAGGGTGGCGGACTGCTCCACCAGATCTGCATCGTGCTCGTAGGTGAGCAACTGTCTGGCATGCGCAATGGGCATCCAGCGAATCTCATCGATCTCGTCGTCGGGGAGGAAATCTTCCTCACTGGCCACTCGGGCTGCCCAGTAGTCAACGATCTTCGGTATGCCCAAGGCCTCGTACTGCTGAGTGGGCAGGCGGGGTCCGAGGACGGCTTGCACGCCGGTCTCCT
>DNXA01000118.1:0-2328 GCA_003506065.1 Actinomycetota bacterium | reverse complement strand
AGGCCGAGCGCGAATCCGGTCTGGCCATCGGTCTGGGGATGGTGAGCAAGTTCCTGCAGAAACTGCTGTGCGACGTACGCATCCTGGTGATCGCCAAGGAGTTCAGTGATCTCAGCGAGAGCTTTTGCGAACCTACGGACACCTCCACTGGGAAACACTGGAAGCACTGCATCAACGGCGTATCGCGCGCGTTTGGCCTTGATGCGTGCCCGATGCCACTCGTGCGGGGGACCCTCGAGTTCAAGTTTCCGACAGGACTTCGCCAGCGAATTCCAAGCGTGTGCCACGAGAGGTGGCAGGACTTCCTCGCATGCTTGATATGCGGCGTCCAGGATGTGCGGAGTGCGCGCGGCATCAACGAGATCCTCAATGAGAAAAGTGTGGCGATCGCTGCGCAAAGCCGCCATCGCCCCAGACTTTGCGCTTTCCACCCGTTGATCCAAGGCGATGCGTATTGCATTGATGGCAAGTTCGGACTGAGGTTCAGGCAGGTCCGCGCCATGGGCAGTAAGCCGTTCCTCCAGAACCTCGCTGTCGCGAATGATGCCCATTTCGGTGGCCAGCCACGCGAGCTCCTCTTCAAGGGACACAGCCCAGTCGTGGTCCAGTAATGGATCGAAGGTGCGCAGGATGCTGCGCAGACGTCGCCCGGCTACGCGCACCTGATGCACAGCGTCCGGGAGTTCCCGGCGAACGGCTACGTCGGCGAAGATCAGGTTGCGAACGTGACCGGCAATGGTTGACCGGATCGCATCGGCCGCCATCCCCGTGCGAGGCGGCATAGGCAATTCGGGAACATCGGCTGGCGCGGTGGCGCGTGGGCCAAGCGCAGCAGCGGCCTTGCTCAGAGTTCCAGGCACAGCCCCGGCATTGAGCAAGGCGGTGCTGAGCTTCTCCATAGCCTCGAGCGCATCGGGATTGTCGTTGTCGAGCAGTTCGATCTCCAGCTCGCGAAAGATCGCGAGTGCTGTTCCAGCCTGATCAACGACCGTCACTGTGTCGTCGACGATCTCGACGAGTGCGATGCCTTCGGTGTCGCGCACAATGTGTGGCGTGCGCTGGGTGCGCAGTTCGACGACGGGATTCAAAGGCTGTGCCCGGACCAGGGGGCTGATGATGTCGGCGAGCTCGGCCGGAACCTGCCCTACTGCGCCCGAATTGAGCGGGGATTGCAGTTCATCGCGAACCCAGCTCCCCTCGCCGAACACGGGCAGTTTCAGATGCCAGCCCTGGTCAGATCCACCTTCGCGTCGGCGCAGGGTCACCTGCCAGCGAAACAGAGTCAACTCCGCGGTGTCGTGGTAGACCGCCGTCATCCCAACTGTTGGGAATGCCTCAATCTGGTCGATGACGGACGAAAGATCCGGCCAGCTGAACATGGCGTGGACCCGGAATTTTCGTTCAATCTCGCGATGAGTCGTCGGTCCGCTCATGACCCACCGGTGTACCGCGTACGGGCCATCAGTGTCTCTTGATAGTCGGGCAGCAAAGTGCCGTCCTCGGCGTAGACCTTGCGGGTCCAGACCCCCTCGTCTGAAAGATTCCAGACGCAGAACTCTCCGCCCATCGCCATATCGAACAGTTCGTTGACCCACGTGATCTCCGCGGGATCAACGAGGCTCACAAGGGTTTCGACGCGTCGATCCAGATTGCGATGCATCATGTCCGCCGAGCCGATCCAGACCTCGCGAGCGCCAGCATTCTCGAAGCAATATGCGCGTGAGTGCTCGAGGAATCGGCCAAGGATGCTCACCACGCGAATGGTGTCGCTGAGTCCGGGAACTCCCGGGCGCAGAGCGCAGATGCCGCGAACCCAGACGTCGACAGGAACTCCTGCCTGAGAGGCGCGATAGAGCGCATCGATCACGGGCTCGTCAACGAGGGCATTGCACTTGAAGCGAATGCCCGAGGTCATGCCAGATTCGTGATGCTCGATCTCGCGCTCGATGCGTTCGACCAAGCCGGTGCGCACCGAGTGCGGAGCGACAAGAAGCCTGGCGTACTGAGTGTTCATTGAATACCCAGAAAGCACGTTGAAGAGATTGCTGACATCTTCACCGACTTCGGCAGAGCAGGTCAGCAGCCCCATGTCCTCATACAGGCGGGCAGTCTTCGGGTGGTAATTGCCGGTGCCGAGGTGGCAGTAGCGACGCAATTGATCGCCGTCGTTGCGCACAACCATCGACGCCTTGCTGTGGGTCTTCAGACCGACGAGCCCGTAGACGACGTGCACGCCGGCCTCTTCAAGCTTGCGGCTCCAGTCGATGTTGTTCTGCTCGTCAAAGCGGGCCTTGATCTCGACAATGGCAAGTACTTGCTTGCCATTCT
>DNXA01000018.1:4457-4602 GCA_003506065.1 Actinomycetota bacterium | reverse complement strand
TCTATGACCAGATCGCCGCGAGTCAAGGTCAGTTGAGGCACGCGATTGCGGGCTGACTTGATCATGGTCGACGCCATCGTTGCCAGATAGCGCGAGGGCGAGGCCTTGCGTCCGCTGCGGCGCTTGTGCTCCATCGCTGCAATGA
>DNXA01000018.1:0-4407 GCA_003506065.1 Actinomycetota bacterium | reverse complement strand
AGCAGATGCGCCCCGGCCTCAACAAGATCATTGGGAATGCCCAGGGCCCGAGCGAAGACGTTTGCGCTGCCGCCCGGAAGAGTGGCCAATTGTGTGCGAGGCGCTGGTCCCTGGCAGATCAGCCCGTTCACGACTTCATTGATGATGCCGTCTCCACCCACGGTGATGACCACGTCAAGATCGGCAGCGCGCGCTTGCTCTCCGAGCACAATCCCATGCCCTCGGTACTCCGTGGTGGCGACTTCAAGGTGGAGCGCATCCGCGAAGGCATGGATGACGAGATCGGTCATCCGCCGTGAGGTCGTGGTCGCCTGCGGATTGACGATGAGTAGGGCACGCACGTGCGCACCATAGCGAGGCTGGGGCCGATGCGAGGAACCGTAGAGTGTCCGTCGTGCCAGCGCCTCGACCATTCGTTTTCCTCAGCGCCCTCTCTGCGCTGGAGGGCTTGGCAATGCTCTCTTATGCGTTCATCGTCACGATCAGCGCTGTGACCGGTGGCAGTTATGGCGTCATTGGCAATTCGACCTCGGCGATGGTCATCGAGATCGCCATATTCGTGGTGCTGGGGCTGGGCCTTGTCATGATCGCCCGTGGCTGGTTCCGGATGAGTCGCTGGGCGCGAGGTCCATTCATCATGGCGCAGCTCATCGGCTTGCTTGCTGGTATCAGTTTCGCCTTCAGCGGCGCCTCGGAGCAGGTTCTCCCGGGACTGATCCTGGCCGTGCCCTCAGCCCTTGGGATCATCCTCTCGTTCCATCCTGTGGTCCTGCGGACCTATTCGGACTCCTACCGTCGTCCTGGATCAGATCCCACCCAATGATGCCCGCAGTTGGGTGAGCGTGCGCCCAATGATGCGCGAGACCTGCATCTGTGAAATCTGAAGATCGTCGGCAATCTGACTCTGAGTCCTGCCCTGGTAGAAGCGCTGTTCGATGACAGAGCGGTCGGCAGGTGCCAGCGCCTGCAAGGCCTGACGAATGGCCATGCGAGTCTCCACGGCCTCGAGTTCGGAGTCAATGATCCCCAGACTGCCCAATGGTGACTGCTCATCCTCCAGGCTGACCGTGGTGTGTGCGTGGTTGGCTTCGATTGCCTCCAGAACCGAGTCCTGACTGGTGCCAGTCAATTGGGCAATCTCGGCCACCGTTGGAGAGCGTCCGAGTTGCTGTGTCAGTTGATCAACTGCCCTGGAGACACGTGCCGCGGACTCCTGCAGACGACCGGGGACCTTGATGCTTGTCGAATGATCACGGAGATGATGGCGGATCGCTCCCGTGATCGATGGAACTGCGTAAGTGCTGAACGAAGATCCCTGATCGGAATCGAAATGATCCACCGCGTGAATGAGGCCGAGCATTCCGACTTGGACCAGATCCTCATAATCCGCTGCGCCACGAAACCTGCGAGCCACATGATGGACAAGGCCGGTGTGTGAGGCAATCTGCTGCTCGCGCAGCTGAGCATCCATGAGTGTGACGCTTGACAGCTACGCGTGTACGTCCTGTGGTTCAAGAAGCCGCACATGTATTGCGAGTCGACCCAGCTCGACTTCTGCTCTGAGTTCATCGGCCAGGGCACTGAGCACTGTCCAGGAGAAGGAATCGGTGGGGAGTTCAGTAAGCAATCGAGTTGCTCCAGAAATGACGAAGCGCAGGTCTCCTGGAGCTTCCTGGAATGTGCACTCAACTGTGGCGTCGGGCTCAGCAAACGCCACGACCTGCGCAAAGGCCTCATCAATGGCCAAGCGCGCATCTTCGAGGCGGTCGTAGGTGAGATTGCATCGTGCAGCCATCGCTGCAGCGGTGGTTCGAAGTACGCCTGCATAGCCTGCTTGGGCAGGAAGAGTGATCGCGACAGACATGAGCGCCTCCAAGACGATTCTTCTATGAAGCGTAGAACCACTGCGGACACATACGGCCTCCCAAGGGCACGTGTCGCTGGACGCCAAAATCAGAAGTGGGCCCGAAGCGTGAATCTGCTTCGAGCCCACTTCGAAATTCGCTACGCGGCCTTGGTCTCCCAGAAGATCGCGGCAATCTCATCGATCTTTGCCAGCAGTTGGTCTGCAACTGCCACATCTGTTGTGCCCTTGGTGCCACCGGCGCCAGCAAGCTTGGTCGCCTGATTGAAGAGGTCGTTCAAGTTCGGGTACTTCTCAAAATGCGGTGCCTTGAAGTAGTCGGTCCACAGCACCCACAGGTGCTCCTTGACCATGGTGGACCGAGCTTCCTTGATCGAGACGGCGCGAGCCTTGAAATCTGGATCCTCGGAGCCGTGGTACTTCTGCATGCAAGCCTTGACCGACTCAGCTTCGAGCCGAGCCTGCGCTGGATCGTAGATGCCACACGGCAGGTCGCAGTGTGCGTATGCAGTCTGACGAGGGGCGAATACACGGGTAAACATCAGCCATCCCTTTCGTTGGGGAGAAATCGCTACTGAGCCTAGTGCGCGCGCGGGGGGCTGGTTGCGGAAGGATGCGGAGATGTTTGGGCTTACCGCGATTGCTATCGCCGGGCCCTCCATGGAACCCACCCTGAAGAGTGGTGAGTGGTGGGTCGTACGTCGAACGACGAATGTCCGGCCAGGGCAGATGATTGTGTTCTGGCACCCCTTGCGCACCGATCTGCTGACAGTCAAGCGCGTGCATCATCGAAGACCTGCGGGCTGGTGGGTGCTCGGCGACAATCCAGAAGCAAGTGAGGACAGCCGATTCTTCGGTGCCGTTGACCCAGCAGCTGTGGTGGGCAGACTGGTACTGCGCTACCGGCCTGCGGTGGCCCTGGCCCGAACCTGAGGTTGTTCGGCACAGCTGACCTGCTCGCAGATACGCTCGACTCATGTTTGCTGTCTACGCGTCCGGCGTGAGCGCCGAAGATTCCCTTTCCTGTTTGTCCCTTGGGGAGTTCGAGCCACCGCCGACCCCGCAAGACTGGGTCACGGTCAACGTGAAGGCCGTCAGCCTCAATCACCATGATCTTTGGGCTCTGCGGGGCACTGCTCTGACTGCCGATCAGGTGCCGATGATTCTCGGCACCGATGCAGCAGGCATCACCGAGGATGGCCGCGAGGTGATCGTTCACGGAGTTGTCGGCGATCCTGCCAAGGGCCGGGGCGATGAGACCTTGGATCCCAAGCGTTCACTGCTCAGCGAGGTGTATCCGGGCACGATGGCAACGCAGGTTCGGGTGCCGGCTCGCAATCTGATCGACAAGCCAGCGGAGCTGACTTGGGCTGAGGCCGCCTGTCTGCCTACCGCATGGCTCACTGCCTACCGCATGCTCGTGACCAAATCGGGTGCTCAGAGCGGTGACCTCGTCCTCGTTCAGGGAGCGGCCGGTGGTGTTGCAACAGCTGCGATCGTGCTTGGGAAAGCTCTCGGGCTTCGGGTGTGGGTGACCTCACGCGATGAGGAGAAGCGCGACTGGGCCAAGAGCATTGGAGCCGAGGAAGCCTTCGAGACCGGAGCACGCCTGCCCGAGAAGGTGGATGCCGTCATCGAGACGGTCGGCGAGGCCACGTGGTCGCATTCACTTCGGGCGCTGCGTCCTGGTGGCACCATCGTCACCTGCGGGGCAACCACAGGCGGTGCTGCCAATGCAGATCTGAACCGAGTCTTCTTCCTCCAGCTCAAGATCGAGGGATCCACGATGGGCACGGCGGAAGAACTGCGCGGGCTCGTCGATCTCCTTGTCACTTCCGGTGCGCGTCCGGTCATTGATCGGGTGCTGCCGATCAGCGATGCACCCTCGGCATTCGCCGTGATGAATGACGGAGATGTGCGCGGCAAGATCGTGCTGACCCTGGACTAGTCCTCGTCGTCATCGTCGAGGCGAGCAAGCCAGGTGGCCAAGCGTTCGATCGGCACCTCGTGCTCAGGATTCAGATTGACAAACTCGCGCATGCGTTCAGCGAGCCAGTCAAGACTGAATTCCTCCTCGCCCCTTCGGGCTTGGAGTTCCTCAATGCCGCGATCCGTGAAGTACACCGTCAGCTCCTTGGTGCAAAGGCCTGCTCGACCAGTGCTCGTTGCTCCAGCTCATGTCGAGCGTGCGTGCCGACTGCCGGCGACGAGGACGCCGGTCGCGTGACACCTGCGATGGTGCGATTGAGCATCGCAGGCAAGTTCAAGTTCATGAAGCTCCAGGCGCCTTGGTTTGCCGGCTCCTCTTGCACCCAGCGCAGATCCGCACCTTCCATGCCCTCCAGCGCGAGCGGAAGGGTCTTGTGCGGCAGGGGATACAGGCGTTCCATGCGGATGATCGCGACATCGGTCGCGCCGACCTTCTCGCGGTGAGCCACGAGGTCGTAGTAGACCTTGCCGCTGCACAGCAGCACAGTCCTTGCGTCTGCGCGATTGATCTTCTCATCGCCGATCACCGCGCGGAAATGCCCGTTCAGGAAATC
>DNXA01000254.1:5083-7081 GCA_003506065.1 Actinomycetota bacterium | reverse complement strand
ACAATCGGCACGTACATCGCGATCGTGCTTCCCGTGATCGTCGGTCTTGCAAGCGACAGTCCTTGGGATGGAGTCATTGTCCTGGTATGGGCTTTGATCTACCAGCAGGTCGAGAACATCACATTCGAGCCGAGGATCAGTGCCCGGGCAGTCGATGTGAATCCAGCTGTGGCCTTTGGGTCAGTGCTGCTTGGCGCAGCTCTCTTCGGAGTTGCCGGCGCATTCCTTGCGGTCCCGGTTACAGCGATGATGCTCTCGCTGCTCAATATCTATGGCAACAGGTACGAGCTCTCGGCCGACGTCACTACAACGACTGCAAAATCCGAGGCTGCTTAACGCCCGGGCATGCGCTGCAGCAGACACCGCTCAAGTGCGGCCTTTTGAACCTCGGCCAGTTTGGAATTTCTTGGCCAGTTTGCGCAGGCGAGCCTGGGGTGGCTGATCTGTCTGGGGTCGCGAAGCGTCAAGTGCTGACAGCAGCGCTGTGATGGCCGCTGCTGTTGGCATGTCGCTGGAGCCTTCCGAGTCGATTGCGTCAGGGCCCTGCAAACGCTTGGACAGGATGTCGAGATCGCCGACGACGTTGACACCACTGGCTCGGATGGCCTCCACGTAGATGTCGGCAAACTCGGCGGCACGATCAAGTGCCCATTGCGGAGTCTGCATGCGCGCTTCATCGCTCGTCGGAACGCGGGTCTCGATCATTCCCTTGATCAAGGCATCGTGAACCTGATTCCCATATCGCTTCCAACCTGCGCCGCCACCCAGGGCGACGTTCAATTGGCGCAGGAACTCAGCCTCAGCCAAGGTCATGGATCGGTTGGCCGATTCCAGGCGATTGTCGGACAGGGTCCGCTCAGGCAGGCCCAGCAAGGACTCGAAGTTACGGTAGATGTCGTTTGGCTGGGAATCATCGACGACGACAACGGTCATCCGGGCACTGCCCACCAGATGAGCCCAGCGCGTGACCACCTGGTCGTGGCGATGGCGGTTCCAGAAAGTCTGAGGCTTGGGCTCGACAACGGTCGGGGCAAAAATCTGGTGGAGCCAGGGCTCATACCCAGTCTCGTATCCGGACTTCAGAATCTGCTGCCAGGCTGAAGGCAGGATCCGGCCCAGATTTCTCAGGGTCACGACCACGTGCATTCGCTCGGCACCGACCCGATCAACGATCCCTTGCGCGACCTCGTCAGAGGCCTCCGCGAAGAACTCGCTCGAGCACACAGTCACGCCCTTGAACGAGTGCGCTTCGGTGACGAATTGGTTCCACAGATCCGGATCGGGCGCAGGTGCGCCTCCGACTCGCCAGCCCAGACGACGGTTCATTGCAGAGGAGGCGACAAGACGGTGAGCCTGCTGATTTCCGGGGTATCTGATCTGCCACTGGCCCAGGATGGGACGGCTGTTGGCCAAGGCCGCTTGAATTGCAGTGGTGCCCGTCTTGTGCACGCCAATATGCAATACCAAGCCGCCGGGCTCCAGCCCTAGCGGAGTCTGATCAATAGGTGAAGCCACCCGCTGACTCTACCTTTGGGGGTGGTGATTGGACTTCGAGTTCACACTGCGAGCATGTGCCCACATTCGGCCACTCACGAGCGAAGGGCACGCGCATGTCAGCCACAGATTCCACAGACAGCATCGAAATCGGCGAGGACATTGAAGTAGAAGTTGTGCTCGACGGGAATGACGAGATCATTGGCGCCGTCGTCGATGATCTTCTCGTCGCCACTGGGCCTGATGGCACGATTGTCGACGAGAAGATCGACATCCTTGATGCAGATGGCTNNCGTGATCGAGGACGAGATCATCGACGTCTATGACGCAGATGGTGAGCTCATCGCTGAGACTGAGATCGTCACAGCGATCGAATAGTCAGCCCTGCCCCTGAACTGAGCGCGCTCACTGGCGAGATTCGAAAAGCCCGATCATCGCCGCAAAGGTCAGGACAGACCTCGGGGCGTACGCCGTTCGCCAGAGTCCGCTGTGGATGGCATTGCT
>DNXA01000254.1:0-5074 GCA_003506065.1 Actinomycetota bacterium | reverse complement strand
AATCCGGCCATGAGCGCCGTTGAAGTGGCGGGTTCGAACACCTCGATGCCGAACCGTGCGGCTCCGCTGTAGCCAGCCTTCAGCGCTCGGCTCTTGATCACCGACTGCGTCCGAGTCATCGGCGCGATATTGAACGAGACAGTCGATCCTTGTTCTCGGGCCACAAGCGCTCTCCAGCGCTGCAGATGCTTGGCCAGGACATAGTTGGGTCCCTGCTGTTCGATCAATGAGTCATTGAGCCCGTGCTGATCATCAACGCTCGCAGTCGCGGCCGAATAGTTGGGTTCGAACTTGCGCGCCATGCGCATGGGAAGCTGCCAGATAGTGGTCACTCCACGTGCTCGCCAACGTCGCTGCGACTCCTCGACGGCTGCTCGGGGCACGAGAAAGACGTCGGTTGGGGAGGCCAAGTAGGCGAGGTGGGGTGGCCTGCCAGCGGTGCGCAGAGCCTCAACGAGGACATCGACCGCAACACTCAGGCGCACGTGCTTTGCCCCGTCGGCGTACGCGTACGAGCCCAGGATCAAGGGGGCATCGCTTCGGGCGAGCCACTGCGCGATCTCCGGAGTGTCGGTGAGCAGATCAACTCCGGCGAGCTCGGCTATGACGTGATCTTCATCGGGATGCACCACTGAGTGGTCTTCCTCTGGCGAAGCCAGTGGGAGGTGCAGGGTTCCGGAGGTGGCGCGAGCGATGGCGATCAGCCGTGCCCAGGTGGCCGGAACTGGGAGGTCGACCGCGTGAATCGTGGCTCCCCAACGCAGCAGAGATCGAGTCGGAGCCATTTCAGCGCCTGCGCCCAGGACGGCGAACTCAAGATCGGAGAGATCAAGCCAATCGGGGTTGTCGAGCAGGAGGTGCAGTGAGGCTGCGAAGTCGGGCTCTGCGATGCCCAATTGGACCCAGTGGTCCAACTGGCGTCGCAGATCTCCGTCAAAGAGGCGTTGACCGCCATAGGGAACCGAGAAGCCGGTCTCCCCGGCAGCGCGTCCGCGAATGGTGGCGGTGCCGAGTCGGTCTGTTGAGTTAAGTGCGGTACTGAGTGGCCCGAGGTCGCCATTGCGTGAGAACTGAAATCTCCGATGCGCCGAGGTCAGCCCGGCGGTGGCCATCGCGACGGCTGATTCGGGGTGCAGAGCAGTCGCGAGAACGGAGTCCTTGATCGGCGTGAGATAGCCATGGCGCCAGTCATCGGTGTGCTCAATTCTTGCAGCCAACGACGGCTCAACCTCGCGCACGCTGTCGGCAAGGATCGCGCGGCCCGTGGCTAAAGAACTGACCCGCCCGTCGCCGCCTGCCGGAAAGGTGATGCCCTCACTCGGAGCCGGCTCAGTGAGGTTGCGCATCTTCCGACAATAGCCCCGTGCTCTCGTACCTTGAGCTGAATGATTTCCGGTATCGGGCCAATTCAGGAGTTCGATTGATGCCGATTGCTGCGACAAGACCCTGCGAGTCGCTGCATTCGATGATGCACGAGCCGTCTGCATTCAGCTCAATGACCTGTTGCTCTGTAGCAAGGTGCGGAAAGCCGAAGGACTGAATCTGCAGGTCGTATTGATCAGACCAGAAAGACGGGACCACAGCAAAGTCCGGAAGGTCGATCGCGCCCGACTCAAGCAGTCTGACCATGGCCCGGCCCGCATAGGCGCCGGTATCCGCTGCTGCCGTCCAGTGCTCGACTCTTCGCGCCTGAGATCCGAAGAGGGCATTTGGGTGACGCGCAAGGTCCCCGCACATCAGGACAGCAGCACTTGTGCCGACCGCTCGTAACTGCCCATCTGCAAGAACGCCGTCGGCAGTGTCGAGCCCTTGGCCCTCCAGCCACTCGACATTGGGCTGCGAACCGACAGCCTCCAGCACCAAATCGCTGCCAATCACCTGCCCGTCGTCAAGCACCACTTCGCGAATTGCGGAGTCCCCGCGGTACTCGCGAACCGACCGCTCAAGGGCGAAGTGCACCCCTTCAGTGATGTGTCGCTGTGTCACGATCTGGCCGATCGTCACGCCGACAGCGGAGGCCAGTGGCACGGATGCTGCGGATATCACGGTCACGGCACACCCGCGTGCCCTGGCGGCAGCTGCCACTTCACAGCCGATGAAGCCCGATCCGACGATCGTCAGGCGGGTTCCTGGCTGCAGTTGGTGTGCCAGGTCCTGGGCCTGGGCCAGGGTTCGCAGCACGTACCTCCCCTTTTCAGGTCCGGCAACGGGAAGTCGGCGGGGCCGCATCCCTGACGCGACTACCAGCCCGTCGAATTCCAGTTGCGTGAAGTCACCTGCGGAGTCCTGGTAGGTCAAGGCTTGAGCTGACAGATCCAGTTGATGCACGGTGGAGCCCAGGCGCCAGTTGAATGCGGGGCCGCCCTGCTTCATGGGCATCGGATAGGTGCCCTGACTTCCTTCGGTGAGGGCCTCCTTGGAGATCGATGGTCGGTAGATGGGCGCTTCGTCACCGATCAGCGTGATGTCGCCCAAATACCCCGAGGTGCGCAGGGACTCAGCTGCCCGCACTCCGGCGATACCAGCGCCAACGACCACCACACCGCTCATGTCAGCACCAGGTCCACGCGGGGCACGCTACCTCTGCCCACGTTCATCTCGTAGATTGCATGGCGTGACCGACATCAAGCACTACATCCTCACCTTCAGGTGTGTGGATGGCCCCGGCATCGTGCACGCGATCACTGGAGCACTGCTTGAAGTCAAGGGCAACATTCTTGAGCAGGCGCAATTCACAGATGAGGATTCGGGCATCTTCAGCATGCGGACGAAGTTCGAGTCCCCTCTGGAATTGGATCAAGTTCGGTCGGCACTGCTTGTGCGAGTAGCCGGCTTTGACCCGGAACTGTCCTTGAGGCACGAAACAGATCGTCGGCGGGCGTTGATCATGGTCTCCAAGCATGATCACTGCCTGGTCGACTTGCTCTATCGGCATGAGATTGGCGAACTGCCTATCGACATTCCGCTCATCGTTTCAAATCATCCCGATTGCGAGCACATTGCCAAGCGGCACGGCATCGAATTCGTGCATCTGCCGGTGACATCTGAGACTCGCGTCAGCCAGGAATCAGAGCTGCTGAGTCTGGCAAGGGAGCATGAAGTCGATGTCGTGGTGCTCGCTCGCTACATGCAGGTGCTCAGCGAACACCTCTGCGCGGAATTAGCAGGCCGAATCATCAACATCCACCACTCATTCCTGCCGGGATTCAGGGGGGCTCGTCCCTACCAGCAGGCGCATGACCGCGGGGTCAAACTCATCGGTGCCACGGCGCACTTCGTCACAGCACAACTTGACGAGGGCCCGATCATTGAGCAGGCAGTTGAGCGAGTGACACACGCACATTCGGCAACTGATCTGGCTGAGATCGGACGCGATGTGGAGCGCGTGGTGCTGGCCCGAGCCGTGCGGCTGTTTGCTGAAGATCGCATCATGCTCACGGGCAAGCGCACCGTGGTGTTTCAGTAGGACAGGGCCCTGCGGTCAGTTGTCGAGTGCGGCTTGGTAGACGTCGACCGTCTGCTGAGCAATCGCATCCCAGCCGAAGTGGGCGACGGCGCGTTCCCTGCCCGCCTTGCCCATGGCCGCGGCTCGAGCCGGATCCTCGATGAGCGAGTTCACTGCAAGTGCGAACTGTCGCTCGAAGTGAGTGCTGTCATTGACGTCGTAGTGCACGAGCAGCCCGGTTTCCCCGTCGGCCACTACCTCGGGAATGCCTCCCACATCGCTTGCGATGACTGCCGTCTCACAGGCCATGGCCTCGAGATTGACGATCCCGAGGGGTTCGTAGATTGATGGACACAAGAACGCCAAGGCATTGGAGAACAGCTCAATGAGCGTCTCGCGATCCACCTGCTTTTCAATCCAGATCACGCTGTCAGCACCCCGCGCCGCGCGCAGTTCACGGACGGCAGCGGCAGTCTCAACCTCGATCTCAGCGGTGTCCGCTGCAGAGGCGCACATGACGAGAGGAATGTCACCGGCGAAGTGCTGCGCTGCTCTCAGCAGGTGCACGAGCCCCTTCTGACGGGTGATGCGCCCCACAAAGAGGAGGTATGGCTTGTCGGGATCGATGCCCATCTGCGCGAAGCTGGAAATACTGCTCTGTGGCTTGTAGATCGAGGTGTCGATGCCGTTGTGCACCACATGCACCCGCGCCGGGTCCACGAACGGGTACGAGGCCAGGACATCATTTCGCATCCCATTGCTCACTGCGATGACGGCCTTGGCCTCGGCGTAGGAGGAGCGCTCAACCCAGGAGGACACGTGGTACCCGCCGCCGAGCTGTTCCTCCTTCCAGGGCCGCATGGGCTCCAAGGAGTGTGCTGTGATCACGTGGGGGATGCCGTACAGGAGTGAGGCGACGTGGCCGGCGAGATTGGTGTACCAGGTGTGCGAGTGGACGAGATCGACATCGGCCACAGCCATCGCCATCTCCAGATCGACGCCCAGAGTCTGGATCGCCTGGTTGGCGCCATGCAGGGAAGTGGGGACCGGATGAGCGGTCGCATCGGTTCGATGGATGCCGAAGCAATGGACATATACGGGGGTGAGTCTGCGCAGCTCGTGCACGAGCTGATCCACGTGCACTCCGGCACCACCGTAGATCTCCGGGGGCCATTCGCGAGTGAGAATTCCAATGCGCACCTGATGAGCATAGGCATTTGTGACGAAGCCGTTCGCGCGGGCATTTCCACACTAAGGTTGAAGGGTGAGCGCGGATCCGCATGTGCTGGCCATGGTCCTCGCTGGTGGCGAGGGCAAGCGACTCATGCCCTTGACCGGAGACCGCGCCAAACCCGCGGTTCCCTTCGGTGGCTCCTACCGTCTCATTGACTTTGTGCTGTCGAATCTGATCAACGCAGGCCTTCGTCGCGTCTGCGTGCTGACGCAGTACAAGTCGCACTCCCTTGACCGCCACGTGACGCAGACCTGGCGGATGCCGACCCTGCTCGGTGACTACGTGACTCCTGTTCCAGCGCAGCAGCGGCTTGGCCCTCGCTGGTACACCGGCAGCGCCGACGCGATCTTCCAGAGTCTGAACCTGGTGCACGACGAGGCTCCCGAATACGTGGT
>DNXA01000148.1 GCA_003506065.1 Actinomycetota bacterium | reverse complement strand
GTTGAGCAAGGCGGCGCGGCAGTTGAGCCGGCGTACGAGACGCCTCCGTCAAGCCCGTATGTCTCAGGCAGTCCAGAGAGCACGGTTTCCTTCCAAAGCCTTTCTCGCGAGGGCCGTCGATTCACGAACATGGTGCTTACGCAGTCGGAGATCCAAGCGGTCATGGGACAGCCGGCTGAATCCGATCCAATTCGCCTGTTCGTTGGTCTGGATTCAGCCAGTGTCATCGAAGATCGAGTGGAGACACTGCTCGATGAACTCGTGCGGACCAACGCCTTCGATCGCGATGTCCTGGTGTTCGCCTCGCCCACGGGTTCGGGGTACATCAACTACGTGCTGGCCGAAACCCTTGAGTATCTGACTTTGGGCAATAGCGCCATCTGCACGATGCAGTATTCAATGCTTCCCTCGTCAATGTCGCTCACGCGCACCGGACTCGCGGTCGAGCAGAACCGCGCGGTCATGTACGGCATCACGGGCTATCTGCGTGGCTTGGCGCCAGAGAAGCGGCCCAAGTTCGTGCTCTTTGGCGAAAGCCTCGGAGCCTTGACGACCCAAGACATCTGGAAGCACCGCACGGTTGAAGCCATCGAGCGTGATTTCGTGCACTCCTCGATCTTCCTTGGCACGCCTTCGGCAACTGAGTTCGCCAAGTCCTGGCGCTTGGACAAGACGCGCGTCGACCCGGACGGTGCCATGGTTGAACTCGACAACTACGGCGAGTACCTCGATCTACCTGTGGAGCAGCGAGAGAAGGTGCGTCACCTAATGCTGAGTCACTACGACGATCCCATTCCGAAATTCGGCACCAATCTGCTGCTGCGCCAGCCCTGGTGGTTGGGCCCTCAGGATGAACGTCCAGTCGGCGTCCCGAAATCATCGCGCTGGCGCCCAGGCACCACGTTTGTGCTGACGGCCGTCGATCTCATCAACGCCATGGATGTGGTTCCTGGGATCTTCGGTCGCAGGGGTCACGACTATCGCGAGGACATTGCGCGCTTCGTCGCTTCCGTCTACGACCTGCCCTGCACTCCGGAGCAGTTGATGAGCATCGAGACTGCATTGCGCACTCGCGAACTCCAGTGGGCGCAACGTCGGGTTGTGACCGAGCAAGTTGCGCGAGCAAAGGAAGCGCTCATCCGCGAGATGAAGACGTGGGGCACCACCAATGACTCTGAATCAATGAGTGACGAAGTGTGGGCGGAGTTTGTCGGTTCGGCTCCGAATGTGCAGGCACCTACCAGTTGATGGTTTTCGCATTCTCAAGAATCTTGCGGACGTAGGCCTGCGTCTCCGGATACGGCGGGACGCCTGCATATCGACGCACCGCTGAGTAGCCAGCGTTGTAGGCAGCAAGGGTGTTCTTGAGTCGATTGCCTGGGACATCTCGTACGAGTCTGCGGTTCTTGCAGTTGAGCTCAGCGGCTGAAGGTATTGCATCTGCGGCATCCCACACGCTGGTCTGTCCATCGCCATTGGCATCCAGACCGTACTGATCCCACACAGCGGGCATGAATTGTGCGATGCCCTGTGCGCCTGCCGGGCTGCTGGCCTTCTCATCCCAGCCGCTCTCGGCTGCCAATTGCGCTGCGAATACTTCGACCGGCACGCGCGGGCAGCGTTGCGCTGCGCTCAGAACGAGAGCTCGATACTCGGCGGGGACTTGCACTGGACCGATGAGTCCATACCTCTTGGCAGCGGAGATGCCCACCAATACGACACCAAGGCCTATGGCGAGCACCACGCCCAGGATGGCGATCGACCTGAGGCGATGTGTCACGTGCATTCGCCCACGGTAACTCTTCGCTGCTCTTGACCGCGTACCGTGGTCTCGTGGCCGATGACGTGGGGGGACGAGTTCCAGACCTCAGCCGTTCGCAAGTGGAGTCCTTGTTCGAGCAGCGTCTGGCCGAGGCATTTGCCTCGCTGGGGCTGTTCAATCTGCTCGTAGTCGGCAAGACGGGTGTCGGCAAGTCGACCCTGGTCAACACGATGTTTGGCAGCGAAGTTGCGCGTACTGGCGTGGGTGAGCCGGTCACCAAGGGCCTGACGCACTATCGGCTGCCCGATGGCTTTCTGGGTCTGTATGACGCAGAAGGTTTTGAAACTGGAGTTGCCGGCGACGTGATCCTTGAGGGCCTGCGCACCGTCGTGGCGCAGAATTCACAGCAATCCACAGAACAGCGCATCCATGCTGCCTGGTATCTCGTGCGTTGGTCGGATCGTCGTTTCGAGCAGGCGCAGGTTGCGTTCGTGCGCGAATTGGCGCGCCTTGGCCTGCCCGTGATCATGGTGATGACTCAGGTGCCGACCAAGCTGGGGGAGATTCATCCCGAGGCCCTGGAGTTCGCCAACTACATCGATGGGCTTGCACTGCCCGTTGCTGGAGCAACCGTTCTGACCAATGCGCTGGCCGATGACTTCAGCGGCTCGCCGGTCTTTGGGGTGCAGGATCTCCTTGACGCCACGTATCTCGTGGTGCCAGATGTGGCGGAATCAGCTCTCACGGCAGCGCAGAAGATCGACATCGGGCGTAAAAAAAAAGCGGTAGACGCCATCATTAATCAGGCATCCGCCTTCGCCGCTGGCATCGGCGCGACACCCATCCCATTTGCAGATGCTGCTCTCCTTGTGCCAAACCAGATCACCATGATCGCGCGCATCACTGCTGCGTACGGACTTCCACCAAGTCGAGCCCGGGCAATGTCCTTGGCCGGCTCGATTGTTCTGACGGGTGGAGCGACCATGGCAGGTCGGTATGCCGTCACGAACCTGCTCAAGTTCGTTCCAGGTGGAGCAGTGGCGGGATCGGCGATTTCTGCCACGATTGCTGCTTCCATGACCAAGGCCGTGGGGCTTGCCTGGTCGCGCGTCTGCGAACTTGCCTTGGCCATGGATGACGACACTCGAGATCGCTTTTGGACCAGTGGCGCGGTAGCAGAGCAATTCATTGTTTTCTTTAAGCAGAACTCCGGCTCAGGCGCAAGGATGATGCAGCGGCTGACCAAGCGCGCATAATCTAAGGCAGTAAGAACACACTCAAGGAGGATCCGTGCAGTCGCCGGAAGATATGTACGCCATCCACCAGATGCCGCGGTTCAAGGAGCCACCTGTTCTGATCCACGCATTCACTGGATACGTCGATGCTGGCGGCGCTGTTCGGATGACTATCGATCATCTGCTCGAGCATTGTGAGCATGAGTTGATTGCGACTTTCGATGTCGATGCGGTGATGGATTTTCGTGCTCGACGCCCCGTGCTTTCGTATTCCGTCGATCATTTCACCGGCGTAGACATCCCGTCGATTCAATTGCACGAGGTGACCGACTCCAAGGGTGACTCCTTCTTGTTGCTCTCGGGCCCCGAGCCCGATTACCAGTGGATGCGCTTCATCGCCGCGGTGTCCGGGCTCGGCCATCGGCTGGGCATTCGCCTCGCAGTCGCTGTCTCCGGCATTCCTTGGCCGGCACCGCACACTCGCCCTCTTGGCATCACAGTTCACGGTTCAGATCCGGAGCTGGTTCGAGGTTTCCGATCAGTGGTGGGCGAGGTTGAGGTGCCCGGGCATATGGGGGCAATGCTGGAGTTCCATCTGGCACAGGATGGTTTTGATTCCATGGGCATCACTGCACAGGTGCCTCACTACTTGAGTCAGTTCCAGTATCCGCAGGGCGCCCAGACTCTGATCAACGGACTCAGCCGAGTCACGGGACTTGAGCTGCCCGTCGATGGCCTGGACCCTCTCGCAGCGCAAGCCACGCGCGAGATCTCAGATCAACTCGCGGGCAACGATGAATTTGCAACGGTTGTGACGGCGCTGGAGCACCAGTACGACCAGACCATCGGGGCGCCGCCTGGCAGCCTGATGTCGGATGAGCCGGTGCCCACGGGCGATGAAATTGCGGCGCAACTTGAGTCATTTCTTCGCGATCTCGATGCGGGTGACGGCAAGCCAGACGTCTAGGCCGAGCAGCTGGCTCCCTTGGGAGGCAGCGTTCCTCGGAGCAGGTACAGCTCCACCTGATCGTCGATGCACCTGGATCCTGATCCGAATGCCGTATGCCCGTTGCCTTCATAGGTCAGCAGGGTGCTCGTGGCCAACTGCGAGCTCAACGCCTGCGACCACTCATATGGAGTCGCGGGGTCAAAGCGAGTGCCGATCACCAGGATCGGCGCCTTGGTTGAGCTTGTTGCCGGGGCTGGGCCGCGAGCATCATGCGCAAACCAGTTCGTGCATGGCGCGTTGCTCCAAGCCATGGATTTGGCGAACTCCGGGACGGGGGCACCTGCCGACCAGCGACGAGCGGCTGCGCTCAATCCCGCTGCCCCTGGCGGAGCTGGCATGTCCCAGCAGTCGATCGCGTAGTAGGCAGACTGCACATTCGAGGTGAACTTGGCCGGACCGGTCTGCTCGGATCCAAGCCATGCCAACTCCATCAGGCCGGTGCCATTGCCGGACAGCGCCTGAGCAATCGCGTCTCCAAGAGGCTCCCACATGTCGGTGGAGTACATCGCGGTCAGCATCCCGCCCATGCCAAGTGACTGGGTCAGTGGCGGGCCTTGATCAGTGTGAAGGGGATGTCGATCCAGGCGAGCAAGCAGTGCGTTGACCTTCTTGGTGATCTCTGCGGGCGTTGCTCCAAGGGTGCAGGTCTTTCTCCTGCTGCAATCAGCAGCGAAGTTCTGGAAGGCGCGCTGAAAACCCGCCGATTGACCGTCGGAGATCTGCATCGAGTTCAGCGCTGGGTCAAGCGCTCCATCCAAGACAAATCGCCCCACGTGATCGGGGAAGGCTTCCAGATATGCGGTGCCCAGAGAAGTGCCGTAGGAGAAGCCAAGCCAGTTGAGCTTCTCCTCACCCAAGACCGATCGCAGAATGTCGAGGTCCTGAGCAGCTGATGCAGTGCCAACAAATGGTGCGATGCGCGGACTGTGCTTCAAGCAGCCCTTGCTGATGCGTCCAGCTGCCCTCATCACTGAAGTGACTTCCTTGGGAGTGTCTGGCGAGGAATCCATCGCCAGCCACGCAGCTGTCTGCTTGGGCGTCATGCAGGTGACAGGTGCCGAGTTCTGAACTCCGCGCGGATCCAGTCCGATGAAGTCAAACTCCTTGGCGACATCAGGGGCCAGATACTTGGCTCCGTACTTCGCGAAGTCCAGGCCCGATTCCCCAGGGCCGCCAGGATTGATGACGATTGAGCCTTGAAAGTTCGGGCCGGAGTGCTGCACGCGGCTGATGGCCAGAGTGATATCTCCTCGACTGAGGTCGGTGTAGTCCAGAGGCACTCGCAGACTGGCGCACTGACCAACTGAGCATGAGTGCCAGTTGAGCGGTTGGGTGCGGTAGGAACTGAGCCCACTTGCAGCCGAACTCGAAGAGATGGGTGCCGCGATTGCCAGCACCGTCGCGCCAATGACGATGCCTATGCGTTTCACGTCACCACGGTACGTCATCGCCGCCGACAACTGCGCCGCATCGCGTTTGCTTAGATGACCGAATGGCCGCGCCGATGTTCACACTGGAATCTCGACTCGCGGACCAGGAAGATTCCCCCGTCCTGGGTCGAACTGGTGTTATCACCACCCCGCACGGGCAGATTCACACGCCTGCCTTCATCCCGGTTGGGACCATGGCGACAGTCAAGGCGGTGCTCCCTGAATCGATGCAGGAACTGGGCTCACAGGCGCTGCTCGCCAATGCCTATCACTTGTACCTGCAACCGGGAGCGGACGTTATCGACTCTGCAGGAGGCCTCGGTGCCTTCATGCACTGGTCAGGTCCCACCTTCACCGACAGTGGGGGATTCCAGGTGCTCTCGCTGGGAGTCGGCTTCAAGAAGATCCTTGCGATGGATGCCAAGACCGTGAGGTCCGATGAGGTGATCGCTCCGGGAAAGGAGCGACTGGCACATGTCGATGACGACGGCGTCACCTTCAAGTCGCATATCGATGGATCAATGCACCGCTTCACGCCGGAAATCTCGATGCAGGTGCAGCATGCAATTGGTGCCGACATCATCTTCGCCTTTGATGAATGCACCACTCTTCTCAACACCCGCGAATACCAGGAGAGGTCGCTCAGGCGCACCTTCGACTGGGCCAAACGTTGCGTTGCTGAACATCAGAGGCTGACAGATCTCCGTACGCACCGGCCCTACCAAGCGCTGTTCGGTGTTGTTCAGGGAGCCCAGTACGAGGACCTGCGTCGAGCGGCCGCGCGTGAACTGGGAGGCCTTGATCTCGATGGCTTCGGCATCGGTGGCGCCTTGGAGAAGGACAATCTGGGCACAATCGTGCGATGGGTGAACGAGGAACTGCCAGAGAACAAGCCAAGGCATCTGCTGGGCATCGGGGATCCGGTGGATTTCTTCACGGCTGTCGAGCACGGGGTCGACACTTTCGACTGTGTTGCTCCATCACGCATGGCCCGCAATGGAACGGTTCTGCATCCTGACGGCAGATTCCACGTGACCAATGCTCGATTCAAGCGAGATATCAATCCGATCGATGAATCGTGCGACTGCTACACCTGCAAGCACTACTCGCGCGCTTACCTTCACCACCTCTTCAAGGCAAAGGAACGACTCTCGGCAACCCTCACGACCATCCACAACGAGAGATTCATTGTCGGATTGCTTGATCAGATCCGGTCAAGCATTCCGCGCGGTGAATTCAGTGTGCTTCGCGAGGAGTTCCTCGGCAGATTTGAGGCAAAGAGATCAACGAGCTGATTCCAGCTCGTAGCTTGGCTCGCGCCTCTTGATGAATCCGATCAGCGGGTAGGTGATCGGCAGCAGAACGACCTCAAGCAGGGTCTTATAGAAGTATCCGACGATCACGTAGTTGGCGAATTCCGCGCCGGTGATGATTCCGTAGAAGGCCACCGTGCAGAAGACGACAGTGTCAGCCAGTTCGCCGATGACGGTGGAACCGATGAGTCGTGCCCAGAGGTGCTTCTCTTTCGTGCGCTCCTTTATCTTCACCAGGACATAGGAGTTCAGCAGTTGGCCAGCCAGGAATCCGCAGACGCTCGCGAGCACGATGCGGGGAACGAAGCCCAGAACTGCTTCGTATGCCTCCTGGTTTGTGTACGCGTCGGGTGATGGCGAGATCTGGACCAGATAGAAGGTGACAGCCGCCAGGATCGACATGCCAAAGCCGAGCAGGATCGCTCGTCTCGCGGCCCGAAAGCCGTACACCTCGCTGAGGATGTCGCCGATGATGTAGGCCAGTGGGAACAGGAACGCCCCACCATCAAGGATCGCCGGCCCGAAGTTGATCAGTTTTGTTGCGGCGATGTTCGAGATGATCAGAATGCCGACGAAAACGCCGACGATCAGCGGGTAATAGCTATGCGTGATCGAGGCGAAGTGCACGCCCTCGCGCGACTTCACCTTCGTCGTCCCATCACCTATGTTCATTGCGCCCCCGGCAGGAATCGAACCTGCGACCTTCGGTACCGGAAACCACTGCTCTATCCCCTGAGCTACGGAGGCAAACGGGTGTCAGGCTAGCAGCGTGAGCTGGCACTGACACGATAGGCATGTGCCCAGCCAATTGACGTCGCTCCGTACGGCGGGCAAAGAGATCTTCGCCGAGTACACCGCACACCAAGGCTCGCTGGCTGCTGGTGGGATGGCGTACTTCGTGCTGCTGGCGATTGCACCGGCAGCAGTAGCCGTTGGTGCAGTGGCTGGCGCGATCATCGGGCCCGAGGACACCAAGGCAGCGATCGAATCCATTCTCAGCCGGCTGCCTGATGCTGGCTCGCAGTTTCAGGAAGTGACGAACTCTGTGGTGAACGTGGTCACCAGTTCATCTGGAACGGCACTGACTCTGGCATCTGTGGTCGGCCTGCTCATTGCCATCTATGCGGCCTCGAAGGCCATCACGGCCCTGCGCATTGCTCTGGATCGTTCGTTCGGATTCATCGGGCATGACCCCGGCCTGATGGGCAGAGTGCGCGATGGAGTCATGACCTTGGTTGGCCTACTGCTCCTGGTCGCAGTCGTGCTGGCGCTCACCCTGCTCCCACGATTGGCCATGGCACTTGGGTTTCCCGAGGTTCATTTCAGCACTGGCATCGGCTGGATCGACTGGATGGTTCTGGCGTTCATTGTGTGGCTGCTCGTGCTGGTGCTGTATCGATGGGCTCCGAGTCGTCGCGCGCCCATTTCCTGGCGCTCGCCAGTGGCCATCGGGGTGGCGATGTGGCTCCTCGGTGCGACTGCGGGTGTAGGCGTGTATGTCGGGTTCTCATCCACGCTCGGTGCCGCCATCGCTGCGTTCGGAGCACCTATGGTGGTCCTGCTGTGGCTCTACCTGTCCTTCATGGGTGTGCTGATCGGCGCCGAGATTCAGATGTATCTCACGGAGGAGAGGCCAAGGATTCATGACTGAGACACAAGGACTGCTGACCAAGGACGAATGGCGCGCAGTCGTGCAGCAGTGCCAGGTCGAACCAGGTCGCAAGGTGGACCTGGATGCCGACTTCAATCCAGCGCTGATGCCAAAGCATTTTGACAAGATCTCCAGCCAGCAGGCGCACGAGCCAGTTCTGGCAGAGATGACCGAACTGCAAGATCGCTTCTACGCCGCAAACTCCAACGCGATGCTGATTGTGTTCCAAGCCACGGATGCGGCGGGCAAGGACGGCACGATCAAGCACGTCATGAGCGGATTGAACCCTGAGGGTGTGGAGGTGCACTCGTTCAAGGCGCCATCAGTAGAGGAGCGGGCGCATGATTTCCTCTGGCGCCATCAGCTCGTGCTCCCTGAGCTGGGTCGCATCGCTATTTTCAACCGTTCGCACTATGAGAATGTGCTGGTCACCCAGGTGCACCCGGAGTTGATCTGGCCGCCTGCCGATCGGATCAAGGATCTCGATGCACTCTGGAAGCGCCGGTACCACGCCATCAACGAGTGGGAGCGTCACCTCGTCGACAGCGGAACCCAGATCGTGAAGATCTTCCTCAACCTCTCCAAGGACGTCCAGCGCAAGCGATTCATTGAACGCATCGATGAGCCGGAGAAGAACTGGAAGTTCTCTCCTGCTGACTTGCACGAGCGTGAGTTCTGGGACGCGTACCGCAAATCCTTCTCAGCGATGGTGAGCAATACGAGCACCAAGTGGGCTCCCTGGTACATCGTTCCCGCCGATCACAAGTGGGTTACCCGCTTGATCACGAGCGCGATCGTTCTGCACACACTGGAGCAGATCGATCCGCAGTACCCGAAGGTCGATGAGCAGACCCTGAAGGACCTCCAGGTCGCGCGGACGCACTTGGAGGCCGAGTAGCGCCTATCCACAGGTTCGCGATCCGTGCTGGCGCGCTGCGTTGTGCCGGGTAAAGATTGAATCGACTCGAATCGGGGGATAAGGGTCGAAGCAGAAGGACTCCCACCAGTGAGGTGGGAGTCCTTCGTTCATTGGGCTGGTGGGTACGCTCTCGCGGTGACTCCCGATGACCTCTCCGCAGCGCTCTTGGAGGTGTTACGCGAGGTTCAGCTCGCTGACGCGATTGTGATCCAACTTCCCGATTCGGTCCATGTAGAGCGACCTCGTTCTCGAGAGCATGGGGACTACGCCACCAATATCGCGCTGACTCTGGCCAAGGCGGCGGGTGTGCCGCCCAGAACCCTGGCGGAGGCGATCATCGCTCGTATCGTCCTGGTGGCTGGCGTGAGCAGCGCGGAACTGGCCGGCCCGGGCTTCATCAATATTCGGCTCGACAGTGCAGCGCAGGGCGAGCTCGCAAGGAGCATCGTCCGGGAGGCCACGAACTACGGGCGTGGGACCGCACTTGCTGGCCAGACCATCAATGTGGAGTTCATCTCGGCCAATCCCACCGGACCACTGCATCTGGGGCACACGCGGTGGGCGGCGGTGGGCAGTGCACTGGCGAACGTCCTTTCTGCGGCGGGCGCGCAGGTCATTTCAGAGTTCTATATCAATGACCGTGGCGTTCAGATGGACAAGTTCGGCTTATCGGTGCTTGCAGTTGCCCAAGGCCAAGCAGTGCCCGACGGTGGCTATCACGGGGACTACATCGTGGATCTTGCTGCTCAGGTCTGCGCAGAGGAGCCATCGATCCTGGAGTTGCCCGACGCGGAGCGACTAGCTGCTTTTCGCGAGTCGGCCTATCGCATTCAGTTGGAGCAGCAGAAGCAGGTGCTGGAACTGTTCAGAACCTATTTCGACGTCTGGGCCTCAGAGCGGGCCCTGCACGAGAGCCGGGCAGTTGAGTTCGCCTTTGATCGTCTCCGGGAGCAAGGGCACATGTTCGAACTCGATGGCGCTACCTGGCTTCGCACGACTGATTTTGGTGACGACAAGGATCGGGTGCTCGTCAAGGCAGATGGTGAGCTGACCTACTTTGCCTCGGACACTGCCTATTACGTCAATAAGCGCGAGCGCGGATTCGGCACGTGCATCTACCTGCTTGGCGCCGACCATCACGGCTATGTGCACCGACTCAAGGCCGTTGCGCAGTGCTACGGCGATGCCCCGGCGGCGGCGGAAGTCCTGATCGGGCAGTTGGTCAAGATCACCAAGGGCGGGGAGGAGCTCAAGCTCTCCAAGCGAGCCGGCACGATCGTGACTCTGGAGGAGCTGGTTGACGAGGTAGGGGTCGACGCTGCTCGATACTCGTTGATTCGTCATCCTGTCGATTCGCCACTAACCCTGGACCTTGAGAGCATCGCCCGGCACACGAATGACAACCCGGTCTACTACGTCCAATACGCGCACGCACGTATTGCCTCAGTTCTGCGAAACGCTGCTGATCTCGGCATTGAATGGGCGACAGCGCAGTTCGAACCCGGGATGCTGGCTCATGATCGCGAGAATGAGCTCCTTGGCGCACTCGGCGAGTTTCCGCGGATTGTGGCGACGGCGGCCGAACTTCGCGAGCCACATCGCGTTGCGCGCTACCTCGAGGAACTGGCAACGACCTATCACCGTTTCTATGACGCCTGTCGGGTGCTCCCGCGTGGCGACGAGGACACGACTGCAGAGCACATCGCCCGGCTGTGGCTTTGCGCTGCGACTCGACAGACCATTGCCAATGGCTTGGTCCTGCTCGGGGTGAGCACTCCAGAGCGCATGTAGCAACTCGGTTTGGATGCCCTAGCCTTCACAGGTGTCCAATGTCTGGCCTGCCTCGGCCACCCGCGATTCCTCGGGAGCGCTCTGGATCGGTGGAGTCGATGTTCGCGATGCTGCCGCTCAGTTCGGGACTCCGCTGTTCATCCTTGACGAGCAAGATGTCCGTGCCCGTGCACGGGAGTATCGCCTGGCCGCAGCCCAAGTCGGAGCTCGTCACGTCTATTACGCTGCAAAGGCCTTTCTGGCAACGACAGTTGCTCGATGGGTTGTTGAAGAAGGTCTCGGAATTGATGTCGCGTCAGGTGGCGAGCTGACGGTCGCACTTCGAGCCGGAGTCCCGGGGCACGAGCTGGTGCTGCACGGAAACAA
>DNXA01000112.1 GCA_003506065.1 Actinomycetota bacterium | reverse complement strand
CTTCTGGAGCAATTAAGTTCAGTTCTGACTCTTGACGCGCGCTGTTCGGACCGTCATTCTGCAATCTCACCGTGGGATTGAGGGGCGATGACGGTCACGATCTGCGCCCTGATGTGGAGTCACCCAGGTTCGGATGAGCGATTGCACTCCCAGCTGGCGGAATCCCTCAGTTCTGTCGTTGCCAGTTTCGGTGGGACGCCAGTTTCGCTCTATCGGCGCAAGGAAGGCTCGATCGGACCTCTCGAGGTACTCACGATTCGCTGGCCTTCTCGCGAAGCCCTTGAGCACTACCGAGCCACCACCGACGCCGTACACGCAGCCTCGGTTGGCACAGATGAAATATCGCATCTCGTGATTTGCTACGAGGAGCCTGTCAGAAGTTCTACCAATGCAGTCCAAGATTTTCGGGCGACGCTTGGCTCAGAGGTCAGTCCAGTCACCGTCTGTGTGCTGGTGTGGAGTCACGCGGGGCAAGACCTGCTCCTGTCGGCATACGCTGATCGAGCACTCGCGAATGCACAGGCGTATGGGGCTCGAGTCATCCAGCGCTTGCGTCGACTCCCAGGTTCTTCAGGTCCTCTGGAGACTCAGATCATCGAGTTTCCCAGTGAGGAGTTGCTCGCGGAGTATCGCGAAGCGCAGCGAGTCGATGAGTTCGCGCAGATCCGTAACACCGCTATCGCCAACTGGCTGTTGTTTCCGGTTGAGTCGATGCTTGAACTCGCGATGCCGACTCTGTAACCAATTCGCCACTGAATCTTCGGACTAATGCATCCCCATTGGTGACTCGCGTGCGCCTGTCACAGGTATATGAGACTCTGCTGGTGCTCAAGAACGTCATCGCAAGCCCTCCGGCTGATGGCGTGCCAACCGACAGCTCAGCAGGCGGTGGCCCCGGAGGAAGAGCAGCCGAGTGGATCCGCCATNNGGGAGACACGATGAGCGAGCCGTTCAAGAAGTTCTTCATTGCTCCACCGGACCTTGACTGGAATGACGAGAAGTCGATCCAGGAATGGGCACAGCAGATCTGGGAGTACCTCAAGGAAGAATGGGATTCTTCGGACCCAGGGGACAGCTCCAGTGATTAGGACAGGTCACCCTGGCCGCACGGATTCCGCAGCACCCACTATGGTGAGCCGCTTATCGCTGGTCAGGCACAGGTTTCCTCCAAGACCCTGAGGAATATTGCCGAGGTGTCCAGCGTTTGCATGACAACGATTCACTGAAAATTTGGGAGCACATTCTTCGCATGGCTACTGACTACGACGCACCACGCAAGAACGACACAGATGAAGAAGAGAGCCTTGAAGGCCTGAAGGAAATCGCGGCCAAGGAGAACCAGACGCCCATTGAGGTGGATGAGAACGACTTGGGTGCTGAGTCCATCGAGCTGCCCGGCGCAGACCTCTCCAATGAGACTCTGGAAATCCGTGTCGTGCCGATACAGAAGGATGAGTTCACCTGTTCACGCTGCTTCATCGTGCACCACAAGAGCCAGCGCGCTGGCGGAACCGACGAAGCCCCGGTCTGCTCAGACTGCGACTAGAAGCACGAGTGGGCGCTGGAGCAGCACGGCGCTGCTCCAGCGCCCACTGCGCTGTCGACTAGCTCGGGACACCCTGCCAAGGAGCCAGCCGGACTAGCCGTCGACGGTGAGCAGGAGCGCACCGGCTGGAGTCAACCCACCACTGCTCACCACAGCCGTCTCCGCGTGCGCCACCTGCCTTGGACTACCATCGCCTCTCAATTGCACGATTGCTTCATGGAACAGCCCCTTGCCGTCGTGTCGTTCATGTGACGCGCGCTGGCCCAAGCGGCCCCGACATTTCGGATTGGGCCAGCGCCCTTCGGACACTAATCACGGGGAAATGACCGGTCTATAGTGTGTTGCAGGTCACAATTGCCGCGCGCCCAGTACCACAGATTGGTGTGACTGGGATCACATTCACAGGGAATCTGTGAGGAGGGCTGTGCCGAGAGTGCGCACGCCCGGGGGTCTTGTGCGGGCTACCGCTGCCAATTAGCGTGCCAAGCGGCCTCGCTCAATCTTGACGAAGGAGTTGCAATGAATCGTCCAATGGAAGGTGTTCGAGTCCTAGAGGTGGCGCAGTTCACCTTTGTCCCCTCCTCAGGCGCCGTGCTGGCCGACTGGGGTGCGGATGTGATCAAGATCGAGCACGCCGAGACGGGCGATGCGCAGCGCGGTCTTGTTCGGATCCTGGGATTGGACGCCTCAACTCCAGGCGTGAACTTCTTCCCGATCATGGAAGGCCCCAATCGCGGAAAACGCAGTCTGGGCCTCACCCTCGGNNTGTCGGAGGCTGAGGAAATTTTGGCTGAGCTGGTGCGCAGGGCCGATGTGTTCGTGACGAACTTCCTGCCCTCGGCTCGACGCAAGGCGGGCATCGACGTCGATCAGATTCGTGCCATAAATCCCGATGTGATCTACGTGCGTGGCACGGGCTTTGGCAACAAGGGCCCCGAGCGCGATGCAGGTGGATACGACGCGACAGGTTTCTGGGCCCGCGGCGGAAGTGCTGATCTGCAGACAGGTCCGGATGCCGAGCAATTCGTTGGCATGCCGACCGGCGCTTACGGCGACAACATCGGTGGCATGACCATCGCTGGTGGCATTGCTGCTGCGCTCTATAGGCGATCCGCGACGGGAGAAACCTCAATCGTTGACGTGTCGTTGCTCAGCGTCGGAGCATGGGCCACCCAGTACTCGTCAAACGTGGCAATGATTCTCGGCGGTCCAGCCCCGCGTCTAGCCCCGAATTCGACTGGCCCACGCAATCCCATCACTGGCACATATCGCACCAAGGACGGACGTTGGATCACGCTGAACATGTTGCAGCCCGGGAAGTATTGGGCCGAGTTCTGCCGAGTTGTCGAACGACCAGAACTCGTGAGTGACCCCCGCTTTGCGGACGGCAACGTGATTCTGCAGAACGGACAAGCAGGCGCAGCGATCGTTGCCGACATCCTGGCATCGAAGAACTAT
>DNXA01000145.1 GCA_003506065.1 Actinomycetota bacterium | reverse complement strand
ACAACTACGAGGTGATCGATCTCGGGGTCATGGTGCCCGCACAGAAGATCCTCGACGCTGCCAGAGAGCACAACGCAGACATCATCGGCCTGTCCGGACTCATCACTCCATCGCTCGATGAGATGGTCAACCTTGCCACCGAGATGGAGCGACAGGGCTTCGAGATTCCACTACTGATCGGTGGTGCCACGACTTCCCGTGCGCATACCGCGGTGAAGGTCGATCAGAAGTACCACGGCGCAGTGGTCTGGGTGAAGGACGCCTCCCGCTCTGTTCCCGTGGTCGCTGCATTGCTGTCCGACGACCAGCGTCCGGCGCTGCTGGCAGATCTGCAGGTGGACTACGACGCACTGCGTGAGCGCTATGCAGCGCGCACCAATGCAAAAGTCATCCTGCCGATTGACCAAGCCCGCGCGAACAAGACGCCGATTGATTGGTCAGGATACGAGCCGCCAAGGCCAGTTACCCCTGGCGTGCAGGTCTTCGACGACTACTCCATAGCGGAGTTGCGCGAATACATCGATTGGCAGCCCTTCTTCAACGCATGGGAGATGAAGGGGAAGTTTCCGGACATCCTCAATAACCCTGCTTCCGGCGAAGCAGCGCGCAAGCTCTACGACGATGCGCAGGTGATGCTGGACCGCATCATCGACGAGAAGTGGCTGAAGGCGTCCGGCGTCATCGGCTTGTTCCCTGCGAACACGGTGAACGATGACGACATCGAGGTCTACACGGACGATTCACGCACCAAGATCCTCCAGACTCTGCGCGAGGTCCGTCAGCAGTCAGAGCATCGCGAGGGCATCCCGCACCGCAGCCTCGCCGATTTTGTCGCCCCGAAGGACAGCGGGCTTGAGGACTATGTCGGTGCATTCGCCGTCACAGCTGGTTTGGGAAGCGCCGCAAAGGTCCAGGAATTCAAGGCAGCACTCGACGACTACAGCGCGATCCTGCTGGAGTCCCTTGCCGATCGTTTGGCCGAGGCCTTTGCCGAGCGGATGCACGAACTCGTTCGCAAGGAGTTCTGGGGTTATCAGCCCGACGAGCAACTCGACAGCGAAGATCTCATCAAGGAGAAGTACGTCGGCATTCGGCCAGCACCGGGCTACCCGGCCAATCCCGAGCACACCGAGAAGCAGACCATCTGGAAATTGCTCGATGTCGAGGCCAACACTGGCATCGAGTTGACCGAGAGCATGGCCATGTGGCCCGGAGCTGCTGTCAGCGGGCTGTACTTCTCGCACCCGCAGTCGCAGTACTTCGTTGTCGGACAGATCGGCCGCGATCAGGTGACGGACTATGCCTCGCGCAAGGGGTGGACTGTGCACGAAGCTGAGCGATGGCTGTCGCCAAACCTGGGCTATCGCACTGACGACGAGTAGGCGCGCTGAATCCGACTATTCAGTTAGCTCTGCAGTTGTGCGCAACTAAGAGTCGTTCAACTCTCTCTTGCCGAAATCACGGCAGATTCAATTGCCAGGAGACTCCATAGCGATCCTGAATCCAAGCGAAGCGCCGACTGAATCCGTAGTCGCCCAAGGGCATCAGAGCGCTCCCTCCTTCAATCAGCGCATCGTGCACTGCCGTCTGCTGAGCCTCGTCGTCGAGATCGATGAAGAACGAGATGGAAGGCGTGAAGGTGAACTCGTGCTGCATGGGACTGTCATTGCAACGCATTGGGATGCCATCGAGCACGGCCTCGGCCATGGACACTGAGCCTTCCATCGCGCCGCCTTCCTCTCCGAAGCGCTCAATCGAGACGATGTGCGAGTTGGGAATTGTCGATGTCGCGAGGTTGAGCCACGCCTCAGCATCACCCTGAAACATGAGAAAAGTTGCGGTTCGCATACGCAAAATCTACTGGCATGTCCTAGTTGTTGCTTCTGGCAAGAGTGCTGCGGAGCAAGCAGCTATCGATAGCAGTGGCGGCCACCCACTTGGGTGACCGCCACTGTTGGCGCCAAGGGCTAGTTGTGCCCTTGGAACACCACCTTGCCTGTTGCGGTGTCTACGTAGGTAGCTCCACAAGTGGGCTTGGCATCGGGAATGAGTTGATTGCCCTTCGCCGTCAAGTACCAACCACACGAAATGGGATCGCCATTCGGGGTCAGGCCAGGAGTGAACTTGACCCTGTCAGGCACCAGGCCGCCGCCGTTGTTTTTCGTCACCTTGCGGAGGTTGTCGATGAACTTTGCGCGCGTGGGGCAAGGTCCGGCCTCTTTCAGGCCACGGATGAACAGATCTGCACCGAGGTAGCCGATAGGTGCATAGGTGTTGTAGGGATTCAGGCCAGCGGCCTTCATGCCATTGGCATAGGTGCGTACTGCAGGATTGTTGATTCCCACGGGCACGGTACCTGCGCCCTGGCCAATCGCGCCATCCAGCGCCGTACCCGTTGACTTGAGTTGAGCGGGATCTGACAGCCCACTGACGGTCATGCCCTTGAGCTTGACTCCCTGCTGGGAGAGCGCCTGGGCCAGGGAAATGCCACCTTCAACGAATCCGACGAAGATCACTCCATCGGATCCGCTGTTCTTGATTCGCAACGCAGTCGAGGTCGCATCATGCGCTCCGAAGGGTTCATCAGCAATGCGCAGCGATTCAGTGAGACCTGGGACGAGCTTGATGGCTGCCGAGGTCGCGTTGCCCGACGCCGTGGCGCCAGCAGATGCGTGGTTGATGTTTGCGACCTTGGTGACGCCGAGTTTCTGCAACTTCTGCAGGATGCCAAGCCCACCGATGTTTGGTGGCACTGTCGGTCCGGTCACGCCGAATGCATTGCGATCCTGCCCGAATGCCTGCGCGTTGAATCCCGTGACGGGAATCCCTTGATCCTTCAGCGTCGGATATCCCGAGACTGTGCTGGTTGCAGTCGAGACTCCGAACATGTCGTTGCCAATTGCCTGCTGCACTGCTGACACCTGAGATGAAGGATTGGTCTGATCGTCATAGCCCTTCATGATGATCTTGCGGCCATTGACTCCGCCCTTGGCATTCTCTTGGGCGATGCGCAAACGCGCTGCTTCCTCGGCGCCGACGAAAGTCGTGGCCGCTGGTCCGGTGCGCGATGAGATGTACCCATAGTTCACCGTGGTGGGCGTGACTCCGGGAGTTGCGGGACACGCGGCATTGTTTGCTTTTGCTGGTGCTGGCGTAGGTGCTGCAGATGCGCCATTGGCAGTCACACTGAAGATCATGGCTGCGCTCACGCCGCCGAGAATCAGTGTGGAGCGCGCTCCACGCTTGGACAGGACAGACATATAGCTCCCCTTTGTTGGTGTTGGTCTGACACGTGGCCAGACCTTGGTGGCGACAGAGCCGTGACGTGCATCACAGCTCGATTGCAATCTAGGTATCGCGCAAACGCTGCGCTAGCGGCCTTCGGGGAGCGTTACCGTAATGTTATCTGCGCATTAGGACATGTCGGATATGTCAATGATTTCAAGGCATTTTGCCGATAGCGTCACAGGTGTGAGCTACGGCGCCTTGACCCACGACATGCCGATCCCGCTGATCGATTTGCGCTCCGACACCGTCACGCATCCAACCCAGGCGATGCTCGACGCCATGGCCGTGGCACCGGTCGGTGATG
>DNXA01000245.1:805-9186 GCA_003506065.1 Actinomycetota bacterium | reverse complement strand
CCTGCTCCTTGGCCTTGCGGTACAGGCGCGAACGCTGACCGCGGTAGCCGCTTGCGCGCTCCAAAATCTCGCGGCGCTTCTTGTGCGCGTTGACTGCTCTCTTTACACGTGCCATTGCTTGTCTCCTGAACTTCTCTGCCGCATGAACGCGGCGAAATATTTGGGGGTCGATCGGCTAGCGGCCGAGCAACTTCTTTACCTTCTTGGCATCACCTGGGGCCAGAATCTTGTCGCCCTCAAGGCGGCGCATGCGCTTGGAGGACTTGCTCTCCAACAAATGGCGGCGGTTGGCCTGCTCATGCGTGATTTTGCCAGTTCCGGTGACCTTGAAGCGCTTCTTGGCGCCACTGTGGGTCTTCTGCTTCGGCATGTCGATCCTTTGCTTGTTGTTCGGTGGTTCGGGCTTTGATGCGACCGAGGTCGCGTTGTGCTTAGGAAGCGTCCGCGTGCAATTCCTGGACGGACTCCTCGAGAGATTCGGCCGCGGTCTGGGTCTTTGGCACATCAGCCTTGCGGCGATGCGGAGCCAACACCATGATCATGTTGCGACCGTCCTGCTTGGGAGTGGCCTCCACGAATCCAAGTTCCTGCACATCTTCAGCAAGTCTGGCCAGGAGCCGCAGTCCAAGTTCTGGACGGCTCTGCTCACGACCGCGGAACATGATCGTGATCTTGACCTTGTCTCCAGCCTTCAGGAAGCGCTCGACGTGACCCTTCTTGGTGTCATAGTCGTGCGAGTCGATCTTCGGGCGAAGCTTCATTTCCTTGATGATGGTGTGCGTCTGGTTGCGACGCGATTCGCGCTCCTTCATGGCGGCTTCGTACTTGAACTTGCCGAAATCCATGAGCTTGCACACTGGCGGCTTGGCCATCGGGGCAACCTCGACGAGATCGAGATCGGCCTCCACGGCAAGTCGAAGCGCATCTTCAATGCGCACGATGCCAACCTGTTCGCCATTGGGTCCCACAAGACGGACCTCGGGAACGCGAATGCGGTCGTTGATTCGTGGTTCGACGCTGATGGCGCCTCCTTATTCGTGCGGTCAGTTGCCGCACATATGCGCGGCGCGATCTGCGTCCAGGGATGACCCTTGACTCAGCGCAAGAAGGCGACAGCACGAACCGGCACGGCTAGCGTGCCTGAGCGCGTGACCCGGGCCATCTGTGCGACGGACGGGTGGGAGCCGGAGCCCCTCTTGCGCGATCCAGCCCGAGAGCCAGATCAATCGAAGGGAAGGGTAGCAGTCGTTCCGGCACCCAGACGAATCCAGCCAACTAGAGTGCGGCAGTGCTGGATCCCCTTGCAGACTCAACCTGGCTGGATCATGCCCTGGCAGCCAAGGGCTTCATGCCTGCTGACGAAGGCCTACTGCTGCACCGGGTAGCACTGGAACGACTGCCCTACGGCCCCGCTCTGGAAATCGGATCGTATTGCGGCAAGTCCGCCATCTATCTGGGTGCCGCCGCCAAGCAGCTTGGCGGCGTGGTCTTCAGCGTGGATCACCATCGCGGCTCTGAGGAGAACCAGCTCGGCTGGGAGCACCACGACCAGACCCTTGTCGACCCTGAACTCAAACAGATGGACACCCTGCCGACCTTTCGCCGCACCCTGGCCCTTGCAGGGCTGGAGGAACAGGTGGTGGCCATCGTCGGGGCAAGCGCCACGGTAGCGCGATACTGGCGCACCCCTTTGGCCTTGCTCTTCATAGACGGAGGACACGCAGAGGAGCTGGCGCAGGCTGACTACTCCGACTGGGCGCCCTGGGTGATGTCTGGCGGCGTATTGGCGATACACGATGTCTTCCCTGATCCCGCCGATGGAGGCCAGGCGCCGTACCACGTCTTCCAGCGGGCAGTGGCCAGCGGCGCCTTCACCGAAATGACCACTCTTGGCTCATTGCGCCTGCTATCGCGGACGTCTGGACAGGCTGGGGACCGGATCCAATGACGGGCAGCCGCACTCCAGTGCGAGTTCGCCAAGGGGCAGTCCGAAGTCATCCCCGCGCATGATGCCCGAAGCCGCGGTGCACTGACCGGAACTGGCGCCCAGGGCGTCGACGGCAAGAATCACTGCGGCAGCGGTATAGGTGGTGTGCTCCACCGGCCAGTATTGGTTTTGCGTTGGTCCCTCACCAAACACCCAGCCTGTCCAATACCGTCCGTGCTCATCGCGCAGGTGCTGCATGTCAGCGAGCAGGGTCAGGGCCCGCCCGTGGTCACCGATTGCATCCAGAGCCATCGCCAACTCGCAGGTTTCCGCGCCAGTCACCCACGGATTGGTGTCAACACACCGAATCCCCAAACCGTCAACGACAAAGTCCTCCCAGCGGGAGGCCAACAAGTCTCTTGCGCGCTGACCGCGCACTGCACCGCCCAGGATCGGGTAGTACCAGTCCATGGAGTACGTCGACTTGTCTGCGAAGCACGAAGGGTGCTCCCTGATCGCATGCCCCAATCGACCGCCAGCCAATTCCCATTCCGGCTGGGGATGGTCGAGCAAATCCGCCATCGCAAGTCCGGCACGCAAGGACTGATGAATGCTTGAGGATCCCGCAAGCAGAGCGAAGCTCTCAGTCGGCGTCCAGTTGATGCCGCCGAAGGCGAGCTGCTGAGAGACCACCCAATCCAGGCCCGCCCGGACAGCCGGCCAGAATTGCTCGACGAATGCACGATCCCCGCGTATCAACCAGTGGTGCCACACGCCAACAGCGAGGTAGGCCGACATGTTGACTTCGGCTCGGTCGTCGATCACCTCGCCGCCGACAATCTTCATTGGCCACGAGCCGTCGGGGCGCTGCATGGTGCGGACCCAGGCATAGGCACGTTCAGCAGCTTCTACCTCACCGCCGACAAGCATCGCCATGGCTGCTTCAACATGGTTCCAGATGTCGGTGTGCTCCCCCACAGCCCACGGCACCGCACCGCAGGGCTCCTGCACTGCGGCGATCGCCGATGCAGTCTGGGCCACTTCGGAGGCGGTCATGATGCCTGCGATGCTCGGGATCGGTGCGCGCGGGTTCATTCGGAGACTGGCTTTCGAAAGTACAGCACCAGGCTCTTGCCAATCAGGGGATCCAGAATCCGTCCCGCGAACTGGAGGATTCTGGGCTGATGCACGATCTCCCAGACCAGCAGTCGGTGATAGGCCCGTACGAGCCGATGGTCATCCCTGCTGACGCCGACAGCACATTTGATCCACCAGTACGGAGAGTGCAGTCCGTGTGCATAACTGCGGCCTTCGTAGGTCAGCCCAGCCTGACGCATCTTGGCGATGAGTTCGGTATCGGTGTAGATGCGAATATGGCCGCCATCAACTTGGTGATACTCAGCGGACAAGCGCCAATTGATCACCTCGGGAAACCATCGAGGCACCGAAACCGCCATCGTTCCGCCCGGGCGAAGCACGCGAACCAACTCGCGGATAGCATCGACATCAGCCGCAATGTGCTCAAGCACCTCTGCCGCGACAACCCGGTCGAACTCACCGTCATCAAAGGGCAGCTGCATCGCATCGCCCTGTTGAATGGTCGCGACGGCTCCTACAGGAACTTCGCTTGCATCTCGCATGTGGCTGAAGACCTGCTGTACATCGGCGAGCTCTTTGGCATCCATGTCGAATGCAACGACGTCGCCGCCTCTTCGGTACATCTCGAAGGCATGGCGTCCAGCGCCGCATCCCATATCCAGGACGCGATCCCCGGCAGCCAGACCGAGCCGATCAAAGTCAACGGTGAGCATTTGCGGCACCTGTTTTCACGAGTCGTTCGCCTTGGTACTCGGCGATGACCTCCGCGTATGCGGCGGCCACTTTCATCGCGACGACCTTCCAACTGAACAGCTCGAGCACTCGACGCCGCCCAGCTTGACCCATGCGCTCTCGGCGCTGCGGGTCATCGAGCAGGCTCCCCAGGGCGGCAACGAGTTCTTCCACATCTCCTGGTGTTACCAGGTCCGCGCACAGGCCGTCGGGGCCGACCACTTCAGGGATGGCACCGGCACGCGAGACGACAAGCGGAGTCTGGCAGGCCATCAGCTCAGCTGTCGGCAGCGAGAATCCCTCGTAGAGCGATGGCACGCAGGCCACTTCGGCGGACCCCATGATCTGCACGAGCTCGGCATCACTCACGCCACTGACGAAGCGCACTGAGTCTTGGATGCCAAGGGATTCGATGAGTTGCTCGGTGCGCCCGCCAGGTTGCGGCTTGGTCACGAGCAGCAGTTCAAGCTCGCGCTCCACCTGGAGTTTCGCAAATGCCGCCAACAGCGTTGCGATGCCCTTCACCGGCGCATCCGCACTGGCCATCGCCAAGATGCGGCCCGGCACCCGCGCGGCGGTGGGGGGAACGAAGCAATCATCTACTCCCAGCAGGATTGCCTGCATTCGTGAAGACTCCACACCGAAGTCACGCTCGATGTCGACCATCGACATGTGCGACGGGGTCAGAATTCGACGCGCTTGGCGAGCCACCTTGGCCTGCATGCGCACGAAGCCGTACCAGCGCATGAGCGTGAACTTCCGCCAAGGATTGCGCGTTGAGGCGATGTCTATTCGACGATCAAAAGTAATGGGGTGGTGAACCGTCGTAATGAGCGGAAGGCCGTTGCGTTCGATGTCGAGCATTCCGTAGCCGAGAGTCTGGTTGTCGTGAGCAATGTCGAATTCGCCCGCTCGCTCCTTCAGCATGCGCGCCACCCGAAGACTGAAGGTCTTGGGCTCGGGAAAACCAGCCGCGCACATCGTCGCAAACTCCTCGACATCAATGCGATCACGGAACTCACGTGGCGCAGGAATGCGAAAGGGATCGGGGTCGCGATAGAGATCAAGACTTGGAACCTTTGTCAGCAAGACGCCGTCGTCAAGCTCTGGATACGGTTGGCCCGAGAAGACTTCGACGCTGTGGCCGAGCGCTACCAATTCGCGACTCAGGTGTCGAATGTAGATTCCCTGGCCACCGCAGTGCGGCTTGCTTCGATACGACAGCAGTGCAATGCGCATCGACGCCAACCTCACTCTCGATTGCTTCGCAGCACGGGCTGCACAATGTAGAGGAGTATTCGCGCACGCTTATGCGTTACGAGTCAACAGATTCGGTGCAATCAGCCCTCTGCAAGAAAAACCAGGCGATTGCCTGTCACCACATGACGCATTGGGCCGAGCACATCAACGACCAGTGCGCTGCAAGCGTCATCGAGTGCCGCTCGCGCTGCATCCGGTGCGGAAATCGGCACCGGCCTTGCCTTGGGATCCCAGAGTGCCATCGAATCCACACCGGTGAATGCGAGCAGCCCGCGCTCACCGCTGGGGCTGATCATCGAGACCACCGACATGTGACTGCTCTTGTCCCCACCGTCTTCGTCGATCTCATCAGCGTCCGCCACGACAGCAACCAGAAGCCGGGCTCCCATCAGCATTTCAAGTGGGAGATCCCGTGCCAACTCTGATGTGACGATCACTTGGCCCTGTTCCAGACTTGCGCGCAGCAATGGATCTGCGGAGCCGTCATCGTTGGGGAAAGCTGGTGACGCAAGAGTGCGCCCATCACCTGACGGCTTGTGTGACATGTCAGAGGCGGCAGGCGTGGATGTCAGTGACGAGGATTCCGCGCGCACCGAGTTCATAGAGATCATCCATCACCCGGTGAATATCGGTGGAGGGAACCATCGCTCGCACGGCCGACCAGTCAGAATCTTGGAGCGGCGAAACGGTGGGCGACTCAATGCCGGGCGTGATGGAACATGCCTGGGCGAGCTCAGTCTGGCGGATGTCATAGTCGACCAGCACGAAGGTGCGGGCAACCATCACGCTCTGCAGCCTGCGGATCACGGTCTCAACCGCCGGGTCTGCTGGCGCATCGATGCGTCGAACGACAAGTGCTTCAGACTCGAGGATTGGCTCGCCGATGATCTCCAAGCCCGCACGGCGCATCGTGGTGCCGGTAGCCACCACATCAGCAACGGCATCGGCGACACCCAGAGCAACGGCATTCTCGACAGCACCATCGAGTCGAATTACCGTCGCGTCAATCTGAGTCTGGGAGAGCCAGGCCCGCAGCAGACCGTCATAGGACGTTGCAATGCGCTTGCCAGCCAGGTCTGCAACCGATTCGTACCTGCCGATTGGTGCAGCAAGCCGGAAGGCGGAGGGTGCAAATCCCAGGGATAGCAACTCGGTTGCCTGCGCGCCTGAATCCATCAGCATGTCGCGACCGGTGATGCCGATGTCCAAGGTTCCTTCACCGACGTACAAGGCGATGTCCTTGGGACGCAGGAAATAGAACTCGACATCGTTGACCGGGTCATTCACGACGAGATCGCGAATTCCGGCACTGCGCAGGTAGCCCGCCTCTTGCAGCATTGCGCGAGCAGGATCAGCCAGTTGTCCCTTATTGGGAAGAGCGACTTTCAACATTTGGATTACAACCGCCGATACACGTCGTCAAGGGTGATCTTGCTGGCAATCATCATCACCTGCAGGTGGTAGAGCAATTGCGAAATCTCCTCGGCCGTTCGGTCGGGGCCTTCATATTCGGCAGCCATCCACACTTCAGCTGCCTCTTCGACCACCTTCTTGCCGATGGCGTGTACGCCTGACTCCACCAGTTTGACCGTGCCTGAAGTGGCATCGGCTGACGCAGTCTTCTCCAGAAGTTCGCGATAGAGCTCGTCGAAGGTCTTCACATGCCCAGCCTACTGAGGAAGCGACTCTCCAGTGATGCCGGCGAGGATGCGCCAAGTCGACAGCGCTGCCTGTGTGGCTTCCAGTCCCTTGTCCTCAGTTGAGCTGGCAAGGCCCGCCCGAGCCAAGGCCTGTGCCTCGGTGTCGCATGTCAGCAGCCCGAAGCCCACAGGCACGAGGTAGTCAAGAGCGACCTGTGACAGTCCATCCGTGGCGGCGGCGCACACATATTCGAAGTGCGGGGTATCTCCGCGAATCACTACGCCGAGGGCGACGACCACGTCGTACTCATCGGAGGCAGCACAAGCCTTCGCCACGATTGGCAGTTCAAATGAACCGGCAACGCGAATGAGGAAAGGAATGGCTCCCGCACTCTCACAGGCACGCAGAGCTCCGGCCACCAGCCCATCCATGACCTCCACATGCCAGGAGGCGGCAACGATCGCCACTCGCGCATCGACGGCGCTGACGGTGAGTTCTGGTGCCCCTTGGCCACTCATGCTGAACCTTGCTCTCCGATGGTGTGGCCCATGCGAGTGGCCTTGGTATTGAGGTAGTCCTCGTTGTGCACATTGGATGCGATCTCAAGTGGCAATCGCTCGACGATTGCCAGACCGTAGCCTTCAAGGCCCGCGCGCTTTGCGGGATTGTTGGTGAGCAAGCGCATGCTTCGTACGCCAAGTTCATAAAGGATCTGAGCGCCCGTGCCGTAGTCGCGCGCGTCTGCTGGCAGCCCGAGATCCAGATTGGCATCCACCGTGTCGCGGCCGTCGTCCTGCAACCTGTATGCCATGAGCTTGTGCATAAGGCCAATCCCGCGGCCCTCGTGCCCACGCATGTACAGGACCACTCCACGGCCCTCCGACGCAACTCGGCGCAGTGCTGCCTGCAACTGAGGCCCACAGTCGCAGCGCAGCGAACCGAAGACATCACCAGTGAGACATTCCGAATGCACGCGCACGAGCATCTGCTCACCGTCGCCAACATCGCCCATCACCAAGGCGATGTGGTCAGTGCCATCAATATCGCTGCGATAGCCGACTGCCCGAAACTCGCCGAACTCCGTTGGAAGTTTGGTTTCAGCAACGCGGACCACCTGCACCTCATGCTGGCGACGAAATCTGATGAGGTCAGCAATGGAGATCATTCGCAGGCCATGCGCATCGGCGAAGGCGCGACACTCAGGGGCCCGCATCATCGAACCGTCGTCGTTGACCAATTCGCACAGTGCACCAGCTGGCGTGAATCCCGCCATTCTCGAGAGATCCACTGAGGCCTCAGTGTGGCCCGGCCTGCGCAGCACCCCACCTTCCACAGCTCGAAGCGGCATGACGTGTCCGGGCCGAGTCAGATCGATGGGATCTGTCGCGCTGTCGCCGAGAACACGAATGGTGTGCGCGCGGTCCTTGGCGGATATGCCCGTGGTCTCCACATCGCGCGCGTCCACGGAAACTGCATAGGCGGTGCCTTTGCGATCCTCATTGACGGCTGTCATCGGAGGCAGACCGAGGCGATCCAGATCGGCGCCTGTCATGCCCACGCAGATATAGCCAGAGGTATGACGAATCATGAATCCGGTCAGCTCAGAAGTGGCGGCGTTGGCTGGGAAGATGAGGTCTCCCTCGTTCTCCCGATCCTCATCGTCGACGACCACGACAGCTTGGCCGGCACGCAGGGCTGCCAGCGCATCCTCAATGGAATCCAG
>DNXA01000245.1:0-779 GCA_003506065.1 Actinomycetota bacterium | reverse complement strand
CTCGTCAGCGGGAATCACTTGCGCGCCTCAAGCAGTCGCTCCACATATTTCGCGATGACGTCAATTTCAAGATTGACGGGATCGCCGACTTCACGATCACCAAGGGTGGTTTCCCGCAAGGTCGTGGGGATCAGCGAGACGGTGAAGGAATCATCGTCAACACTGACAACAGTGAGTGAGACTCCATCAACAGTGATGGAGGCTTTCTCTGCGACATAGCGCGCAAGCTGCTCAGGCAGCGCGATCCGCACAACCGTCCAATGCTCGGCAGGGTTGATCTGCAGAATCTGACCTGTCGCATCGACGTGTCCTTGAACCAGGTGCCCGCCAAGTCGGCCATGGGCAGGCATCGCACGTTCCAGATTGACCGGTGATCCGCTGGATGCCGCGCCCAGCGATGTTCTCGCCAAGGTCTCAGCCATGACATCCGCCGTGAACGAACTGCCATCGAGTTCTGCCACGGTGAGACACACCCCGTTCACCGAAATCGAGTCGCCGAGTTTGGCATCCTCAATCGCCAGGTCAGCTCGGATGACCATCCGCGCAGAATCCCCTTGGAGGAGGACAGACACGACTTCCCCGCGCTCTTCGACAATCCCGGTGAACACTCGAACTTCCTATCGCTGGCTCAGCGCACTGCGGGAGATCCGCCCGCGCACCAGCACATCATTCCCGATCATCCCAACCTCGGACACATCGACTGGGAAAGCCCTGCTCAACGGATGGGAGGAGCTGACGCCGGCCCCCATGAGCGTGGGAGCGATGAACCACACCACTTC